>QGUR01000043.1 GCA_003242205.1 Chloroflexota bacterium
CTGGGTGATGGTGCGCTACGGGCCGGGCTTTGGCTGGATTCGCCGCGACCTTGCCCGCTGGGCGGTCGATATCGACACGCTGCCGGTCGTGACGAATGACGCGCTCACGCAGACGCCGCCGGGGGAAGGGGCTGCGGCCAATGCCGCCATCACGACGACGCCTCGGGGAAGCTGGGTCGATGTCGGGGATCGCGGCGCGTTCGTGCGCGCGGGGCCAGATTACACATTTCCGGAACTCGGCATACTCCAGACTGGCGCGATTGTCGAACCTGTAAGCCGCGATGTAAACGGGGCATGGGTGCTCATTCGCTTCGGCGATGGCTTTGCCTGGATCGCGCGCAATCTCGTCCGCTGGCAAATCAATATCAACGAATTGCCGGTGGTCTATCGCGGCAATCTGACGCCTTCGCCGACTTTCACGCAGACCCGGACGCCCACCACGACGCGGACGCCGACGAATACGGCAACCGCCAGCGATACGCCAACGCGGACCGATACGCCGACGGCCACGCAGACGCCGGCACATACCGCTACACCGACTGCGACGGCAACGGCTACCAGTACGTTGTCGCCGACACCTTCTTCGACGCCGACCAGTACGCCTACAGTGACCGACACTGCTTCGCCAACCGCGACTGCAACGGACACGGCGACGGCAACAGACCGGCCAACTGCAACGGACACGGCGACGATAACGCCCTCGCCGATACCGACCGATACGCCGGAACCGACGGCGACGGACACGGCCACCCAGACGCCGTCCAGCACGGCAAGCCCGACGTCCGCGCCAACCAATACACCGGAGCCGACCGCTACGGCGACTTACACGCCCGAACCGACAGACACGGCAACCCGGACGCCGTCACTGACCCCGGAACCAACCGATACGGCAACGGCGACGGCCACCCAGACACCGACCGATACGCCGGAGCCGACGGCCACGCAGACGGCAACCTGGACGCCGACCGACACACCGGAGCCAACGGCGACGGACACGGCTACGCAAACGCCAACCGATACTGCAAGTCCGACGCCCATGCCATCTGACACGCCTGAGCCGGCCACTACGGCGACCACGACAGCGGCGCTTACGAATACGCCAACGCGAACGCCGTCATCCGCCGAGGCGGGATTGCTGGTTGTAACAGAAGCGACAGCGCCCCCGGACGTGACCGCGACTTCCGGGCCGACGCGGACGACTCTCGCTTCGCCAACCGCAACAGCCTCGCTCACCGCGACCACGAGGCCAACGCGGACGACCGCGCCAACCAATACACCGGAGCCAACTGACACGCCGGAGCCGACGGCGACGGATACGGCCACGCAGACGCCGACCGACATGGCAAGCCCGACATCCGCGCCAACGGATACGCCGCAGCCAACCGGCACGGCAACACAGGTCCGAACTTTGACTGCAAGCCGGACTCCGGCACAGGAAGCAACCGCCGTGGATACCGAGGCCGCTGTCGTCGTCGCGCCATCGGCCACGGACGACTTGCCGCCAGCCTCGCCTGAAACCGAGACGCCGGCTTTGACGGCGGAGGCGCTTACCGAAGAGGCGACTGCCGAACCGGAGCAGACAGAGGTTGTTGTGGCCGGGGCAGGCCAAACCGGTACTCCCATTGCCAGCATTCCCACCGGCATCCCGCCTTTGGAGGACACGGTGAGCGAGCCGGGCGGGTTGCGCGTGCCGGTCGAGGCGCTGGTCGGCGGGCTTGGCGTGCTGGCGGTGCTCGGCTATGCCGGGCTGTACTGGCGCGGCGCGTCGAAGGCCGAACGCTATCAGGGCGGCTTCGTGATTTCGCGCTGCCCGGTCTGCCGTCAGGGGCGGCTGGAAATCGACGCCAAGGAAGATCATCTGCTCGGCATACCGCGCGTGCGGCGTACCGTGCGCTGTACCGAATGTCGCTCTACATTGCGCGAAGTCGGTTATCGTCGCTGGCGCTATACAATTGACCCGGCCGAGAATCCCTCGATGCATCAGCGATATAATGGGCGCGTGGTCGATGAGGACCTTCTTCGCGCTTTGCCCAACCAGCCGCACATTCAGCGCGGGCCGCGCCAGCCAGGGCCGCCGCCGTCGTTTATAGACGATGAGCCACAGGATTGACGGGGTTGCCTGATGGCGCTTGTCGAGTGTGTACCCAATTTCAGCGAAGGCCGGCGTCCGGAAGTTGTCGAGGCGATCGTCGCGGCGATTCGGGCTGAAGGCGTTTATCTGCTCGATACGCAGATGGATCATGACCACAACCGCTCGGTCGTAACGTTTGCGGGGGAACCGCAGCCGGTTGTGGAGGCCGCTTTCCGGGCGATTGAGACGGCTGCGCGGTTGATCGATCTTGACGCGCATGTGGGGCAGCATCCGCGCATGGGCGCGGCGGACGTCGTACCGTTTGTTCCGCTGCGCGATATTTCTCTGGAAGCCTGCGTCGAGCTTGCCCACGCGCTCGGCGAGCGGGTAGCGGCGGAGCTGGATTTGCCGGTCTACTATTATGAAGCGGCGGCCTTACGCCCTGAACGGCGCAATCTGGCCGACGTGCGGCGCGGCGGCTATGAAGCGCTCAAAAAGGAACTGGGCTCCAATCCCGCCCGCGTGCCGGATGCGGGGCCGTCTCGCGTTGGCCAGGCAGGCGCGGTGTTGATCGGCGCGCGCGGCCCGCTCATCGCCTTCAACGCCTATCTCAATACAGACAATGTCGAGATCGCGCGTTCAATCGCGGCCAGCATTCGCGAATCGGGCGGCGGGCTTCCCCGGTTGAAAGCGCTTGGCTTGTTGGTTGGTGGCCGGGCGCAGGTATCGATGAACGTCATCGACTTCCGCGAAACAGGCCTGTTTGCGATCATGGAGGCATTGCGGCGCGAGGCCGCACGCCACGCGGTTGAGATTACACATACCGAACTGGTGGGCCTGATTCCGCAGGCCGCACTGCTCAATACCGCGCTGGAGTATCTACAATTGCCGCTTGAAGTACGTTCCCACACGCTCGAAAATCGCCTTGGTGAAGTCACCGGCGATTATCGTGAGGTTCCTTTCAGATAGACATGCTGCATTATCTGGTTCTCCTGTTTGCCCTTGCGGGGTTGATTGCTTCATGCCGGCCTTCCGGTCCGGTGGCCTTTGCCGTGACAGCGCCCCCGGCGACACAAATGCGCGTCGCTCGGAGCACGTCCGTGACGCTGGTTCCCACGCTCAACCGGCAGCCGTCGCGCACGCCCACGCCAACGGCGACCATGTTCCCATCGAACACGCCCAGACCGACAAGCTCGCCTACGCGGGCGCGAACGGCCATTCCGATCAATTCGCCGACACCGGACTTCAACCGCTTATCGACAGACGCGGACGTTACGCCGCCGCCAACATGGACGCCACCGCCGGACGATCCGGCTACGCGCATCGACGATCATTACTATATGCACCGGCCGATCCATGCCGATTTCACGAACTGGATCGACCGGACGTATCCCTATGGCGCGACACAGGGCGGGCAGTTGCAGACACATCATGGCGTCGAATTCATCAACACGCGCGGGACGCCGGTGCTGGCGGTCGCCGATGGCAGAGTGGTCTATGCCGGAGACGACCAGACGCAGCAGTTTGGCCCGACGACTAATTACTACGGGCGGCTGGTCGTGATCGAGCATCCCTTTACGGCTGAAAATGGCGCGCCCGTCTTTTCGCTCTACGGGCATCTGGAGCGCGTGCTGGTGGAAACCGGTGAACCGGTCATTCGCGGGCAAGAGATCGGGCTGGTGGGCGATTCCGGTGTCGCCTACGGGCCGCACCTGCATTTTGAGGTGCGCGTCGGCGACGCGACCGATTTTGGCGCGACGCGCAATCCTGAGTTGTGGATCATTCCATTCGGCGGGTTTGGCACGCTGGCGGGCCGGGTTACCGATGCCAGCGGCGCGATGCTCTATGACGTGACCATTCAGGTCCGGTCGCCAAATCTCGCCCGTTACGCTTTCAGCTATGCGGACGATTCGGTCAATCCGGACCCGGTCTTTGGCGAGAACTTCACGCTTGGCGACCTGCCGGCCAACTACTACGACGTCAGTGTGACGGTGGATGGGCGCGTTCGTTTCCGCCGGATGGTCTACGTCTACCCGAACCGCACCACGTGGATAGACATCGAACTGAGTCCATAAACCGGACGCAGGCGGGCCGGGCCATGCTGCCCGGCCCGCCACGTGGCTAGCGGATGTACGTCTTATAGCTGACGGTCAGCTCGGTGTCGGTGACGGCTTCGACGCGCATGACCGCCCGGTTGCCATCTGCAGTGATGACGCCGATGAGCATACCGGGAACCAGTTCGCCGCGAGTTATCCGGTCGCGGTTAACGATCGCCGGGTTGATGACTTCCCAGTGAATCAGATTCAGGTCAGAGCCAGGCAGGATCCCAAGCCGCGCGCCAAAGATGGCATCGAGGCTGACACCGCCGTCTGCGTTCCAGTTCGCGTCACCCTGAATGGCGTCATCCTCCAGATCAATCGTGTCGCCGAGGTGCAAGAGCTGGCTGCCCTGCGATCGTAGCGGCATGTCGATGACGTAGCTCACCGGGAAGAAGTTGTTGCTCTCGCCCACCACGCCTTCGGGAACCTGATTATTGATGTCGGCCACCACGCTGGCGGTGTAGAACCCGGTGTTAAGCGCACTGGCCTGCAGGCTGACGGCTACCGCCTGTCCGGGGGCTAGCCCGCCAACGACCGCCGAAGCGAAGATGTTGTTGGGCGGGAAGGTCGCGCCGATCGCGAATGTCCCGGCTGGCGCGTTGCCCGCATTGCGGACAGTGACGATGGCGGTGAAGGGGCCGGGTTGGGCGGGCTGTGGGTTGATCGACACGGCGTCGATAACGATGTCGGCTTCCTGCGGCAGCACGGGCGTTGGCGTAACGTTCGGCGTCGGCGTGGGCGGCGGCGCGACGACCGGCAGCGTCCCCAGATCGCCAGATACGTCGAGCAGATAGGTTGCCATCCAGCCCTGCATACCGGCGAAGTCGATCACGACCCAGGTGCGATCGGGCAGGGTTGCGATGACGCGTGCCTGTTGGCCCTGAAGCAGCTCGCCGAGGATCGGATAGACGAGGCCAGGGCCGCTGCGTACATTCTGCCGCTGGCTGGTTACGGTGACGATCACTCCCTCCGGCGTTGCGGTCGGTGCGATTTCGGGCGGTTCGGGTTCGGCAGGCGTATCCGGCGGCAGGCGTTCGCCGTCGCGATAGCGCGTGAGCACGACCGGCGCGCCGAACTGGCCGAGTTGCACCACCGAAACATCGCTGATGGTATCGCCGCGCTCAAAGGCGGCGGGGCGCAGCAGGCCCTGAACGCCACGGACGTTATCCAGCCGGGCAATATTTGCCGTCAGGTCGCCCGGTTGCGCCAGTGCCGCCGCGATCAGGTTGACGGCGTCATAACCGGCGGCGGCGGCTTCGTCCGGCACTTCGCCATAGGCGACGACGTAATCGCTCAGGAAGGAGACGCTGGCCGGGTCAAGCGCGCTAAACGGCCATGTCGTGGCGGCGAGAACGCCGGGAGCGAGATCGAAGGGAATGCTGTTGATGAACAGCCGGTGATCTGCATCCGGATAGGCGAACAGTCCCTGCCAGCCGGAACCGCGCAGCACGGTATACAGCTCCGCGACAGCGCTCGGCGGGCCGTAAGCGACCAGCGCTTCAGGGCTGGCAAGCAGCAGTTGCTCCAGCAATTCGAAAACGCCCGTGTCGGTTTCGAGGACGAGCGCCGGGGAAGGCTCGACGCCCAGAGCGACCGCTGCCGAACTGAAACCGACAAGCCCCGGCAGGCTATCGAGATCAAGCCGCACGGTGGCAATGCGCGTCAGCCCAAAACCGTTGATCAGAAAGTCCGCCAGCGCGCGTCCCTGCCAGACTTCGGCAGCCCGGACACGAAAGACGTTGCCGGTGGTATTGGCGGCGATGAGCGTGTCGCCGGTTGCCGGAAGCAGGACGGGAATGCCGAGCTGTTGCAGGTCGGGCAGCGTCTCTGCGGCCAACTGGTCGTCCGCCGGGCCGATAATGGCGATCAGGCCAGCCTCTCGCAGCGCCGTGATAGCGGTATCAGCGGGCTGGCCGATTGTCAACGGCTGCACTTCCAGTTCAAGCTGGAACAGCGTTCCGGCGAAGTCGGCAACACCGCCCGCGTCATTGATCTGCTGGATGGCCAGCCGCGCGCCGTTGGCCACCGGCCCGCGAACCTGATCCACCACGCCAATCCGCAGGACCGGCGCTTCCTGCGCTGCGGCAACTCCCCCCGACAGCGCAAGTAGGACAAGGACGAGACTACATAATAGCCGGTATGGGGATAGGGTTGAGTGTTGCAATGGAATGCCTCCATGAAACCGATTGCCGCGAATCGCAGTCATACCAATTATGTCTATATGTTAATGCAGATCGAAACGATGCGCTCGGTAATGGGACCACTTTCCCTCCTTTTAGCACATTTTTCTGTTCGCATGGGCTTTGTATGGCCGTGGAATGCGGTCGCCGGGAACGCCGAACGCCTTGATTTTCGCCAGAGCGCCATCTATACTGACAATCAAATTCCGTAAATTCACGCCCAAGGTAATAATAAGAGCATGCAGCGAGAGCGGCTTGCCGACGATATTTTTGTGTTTATTAGCGATTTGTATGCACAGGTAACCGCCAGCCTAGTTCTCACCAGCGAGGGCGCGGTTTTAATAGATACACTTGTTTTTCCGGAAGAGACGCTGCACATCCGGCGATTTGTCGAAAAGCGGCTGAACACGAGTGTACGGTATATCATCAACACGCACTTTCACGCCGACCACACCACCGGCACGTACCTGTTTCCCGGCGCGACGGTGATCTCACATGCGCTTTGCCGCGAGCTGCTGGACACTCGTGGCCGTGAAAGCGTTGCTCGCCTGCGGGAGTCGGCGGAGTTTCAGGGACTGGAACTGGTGCTGCCACAGGTTGTGTTCAGCGAGGGCAGGTTTTCCTTGCACGTGGGCGATAAAACGTTCCAGATGTGGGCGTCGCCGGGGCACAGCCCCGACTCGATTGTCTGCCTGCTCAAGGATGAGCGCGTGCTTTTCGGGGCGGACACGCTGATGCCGCTGCCGTACTTTGTTGACGGTAGTTACGACGACTTTTTGAACTCGCTAAAAGCGTTACGTAACGGAAACTTCGAAAATGTCGTGCAGGGGCATGGCGAAATCCTCCTGCGCGGCGAGATCGAAGAGAAGATCGAAAACGACATCGATTACCTGATCAAACTGCGCCAGCAGGTGGATGCCGCGCTGGAAAGCAGCTCGCCGGAACAGGCGCTCCGATCGATCACGCCTGAGCGCTGTGGCAAAAGCCCGATCTTGCTGGGCGGTGCGGTTGAGCAGTTGCACCGCCGGAACGTCAGCGCTTTGGCAAGCCGGCGTATGCCTGCTCATTCCTGAGCGCTCAGTCCATACGATCTATCCGATCTTTTGTTAGTGAGGGTGGGGAATGTCCGAACCGATGTACCTGACGGCTGAAGGCGCTGAAGAACTGCGGCGCGAGCTAAAGAACTTAATCGAAGTGCGCCGCCCGGAACTGGCCAGAAAACTGGCGGAAGCCGTCGCACAGGGGGACCTGAAAGAGAATGCTGACTATCACGACGCCAAGGAACAACAGGCGTTTGTTGAAGGGCGCATTCAGTATCTGGAGAATGTGCTGCGGTCGGCAGTGCTCATCGAAAACAACGGGCGAACGGACGTGGTTTCGATTGGCTCGGAAGTGACCATTGTCGAAGCCGGCACGACCGATGAAGAGCGTTATATCATCGTCGGCGCTGCCGAAGCGAATCCCCGCGAGGGAAAAATCTCGAATGAAAGCCCGATTGGCCGCGCCCTGCTGGGGCGCAAGCCGGGGGAGAGCGTGAAGGTGCAGACGCCTGCGGGCGAACTCACCTTCAAAATCAAGCAAATTCACTAGTCCGGCTCACGGGAGGCAAAAATCGAGGCGGCCCACTGGCCGCCTCGTTGTTTTATCGCACCGGGTTGAAGTCGCCTGTGCCACCGAAGGGATCATCGTCCGGGTCCGGCGACGCGGCAGGCGGCGGGCTGTAGGGTGAGGGGGCCGGTCGCGAAGCCGGCGGCGTGTAGGGTGTCGTGGCTGGTGGCGGCGTATATGGTCGTGGCGCAGGCGCACTCGCTGGCGGCGGGCTGTAGGTCGTTGTAGCGGGCGATGCCGGCACGGCGGGCGCGGGCGGCATGTATTCGCCCACACTTGCTGCCGGCGCGGCTCCGACCTCGACGCGCTGCGGTTCTGCGCCCGGAACCTTGCGCCAGACTGCCAGTTCGATGGTCATCTTTTCAAAGTAGCTGTTTGGCGGCAGCGGCCCCGCGCCGTATTCCATGTCCACGATCCGCGCCTGAAGCCGCAGTGACGAGGTTTCGAGGACTGCCACCGCGCCCGGCTCGGCCAGAACCAGATCGCCCTTCGGCTCCAGCTTGGTTCGCAGGCCCGCATCGTTGAAGGCATGCGCCGACGCGAAAACCTTGGTCACGGTGCGGACATAATCATCCTTGTCAAACAGCCATACCTCGATGGCGGTGACTTTCTTCGGGTCACCGACGCCAATCGTCTCCGAAATTCCCGCGCCGCATTCACCGAGGAATTTCTTGTTTTCATCCTCAATGCTGAAGGAGTCGTCGTACTGGCCGCGACCGAGCGCGTAGACCGACATCTTTTGCATCAGCGGCGTGCCAAGCGTATCGCTGTAATCGGTCCTGTTTTCGGCCAGCGCTTTTTTCGCTTCGCGAATGGCCTGAATTTCTCTGGCGCTCTGTTCGTTCGACACGCCGCTTACCCGGCTGGAACGGCGGCCGATACCCACCCGGTTGATGGTCGGTTCCAGGAACGGGTAGATCAGCAGGTTCCACAGGACCGAGAGGATCAGGAACATGATCAGGATGATGAGGGGCGCAACGATGAACGGCATGACATCGCCCACAACGTTAGGCTGTGGCGCGGTCGCGGCGTTTGGCTGCGCCATTTCGGCGGCGCGACGGATATTTTGCAGCGCCTGCCGGTTTTCCGCTTCGGCGGGATCGGCGAGCAGACGGTCGACAATGCCGAGCGGGTCGTCGACATAAGTCAACAATGAGGCGATGTGCTCGGTCAGGTCGGCGTTGGTCGCTGCTTGCCGGTGAGCAAGTAGCTTGACCCACTCATCCTGAAAATTTTGCTGAAGCGTGCTGGGGTCGGCGTCGTAGTAAATCGTCGGGGAAACCAGATAGGCCCAAACCAGACCGAGCAGTACGCCGATGACCAGCGCGATCAGCGTATTCCGTTTTGGCAACGCAGGGCCGATAACACCTGTCAGCCCTTGCGAGAAACCGGACAATCCGCCCATGTGCAGCCCCCCGTATGCGGTCCCATGCTGAAACGTTAAGATACGGTTATTGTACTGAAAAACGCCAGCGCGCGACAGTTAAGCACGCAATGCGGGTGTCGCGCCAGTGTACTATACCCGCGACGCAGCAAACGGTGCAAATGGCCTGCGCTTGCGTGGCGCGCCGGCAGGAAACGAAAAACCCCTCGCCAGAATGCCGGTTCTGACGAGGGGCGCGAGGCTTGCGATCAGCCTGCCGCTTCCGCGGCGGGGAGTTCGACCGCCGGTTCAGGCAGGTCTTCCAGCCGGTACATGCGATTGCAGACCGTGCACTGCGCGTTGGTGCGGCTTGCCTCCACCAGCAGGCCGCCGCAGTTGGGACAGGGCTGGGGCAGCGGGCGCTTCCAGCTTGTGAATTCACAGTCCGGATAGCGCGAGCAGCCGTAGAATGTCTTGCCGCGACGCGAACGCCGGATCACCAGCTCGCCGCCGTGCTTCTCGCCGCACACGGGGCAGGAAATGCCCATGCGTTCGAGCAGCGGCTCGGTATGCTTGCAGTTCGGATAGTCCGAGCAGCCGATGAATTTGCCGAAACGGCCATAACGAATGACCAGCGGCTTGCCACAGACCGGACAGGCGCGGCCCACTTCTTCGGTCTGCTGCATGCTGGGCAGGGCGCGCTTCGCTGCCTGCAGCCGGTCGGCAAACGGCCAGTAAAACTCGCTCAGCATCGGGCGCCATTCCAGCTTGCCTTCGGCAATCGTGTCAAGCTGGTCTTCCATCTTCGCCGTGAACTGGTAGTCCATGATATCCGGGAAGTATTTGACCAGCAGATCGTTGACGATTTTCCCGGTTTCCGTCGGTATCAGGCGCTTGTCCTGTTTGATCACATACTCACGATCCTGAATGACGGCTACCGTCGGCGCGTAGGTGCTGGGGCGGCCAATGCCGAGTTCTTCCAGCGCTCGCACCAGGCTGGCTTCGGTATATCGCGGCGGCGGCTGGGTGAAGTGCTGCTCCGGAAGCAGACGCAGCAGATCCAGCAGTTCGCCGGGCGTCAGTTCCGGTAGGATGCGCCCATCGTCCTCGTCGGGGAGGGCGTCCTCATCGCGGGCCTCTTCATACAGCGCCAAGAAGCCGTTGAATTTGATCGTGCTGCCGGAGACGCGGAAGTGATAGCGCTTTTCGCTTCCCGGCGGCCCTGCGTCGATATCGACGCGCAGCGTGTTATAGACGGCGTTTGCCATCTGGCTGGCGACGAACCGCTGCCAGATCAGGTTATAGAGCTTGTACTGATCGTTGGTCAGCGATTTACGAATAGCGTCGGGATGGCGCATGACGCTCGTCGGACGGATCGCCTCGTGGGCTTCCTGCGCGCCTTTCGAGGTCGTTCGGTAGTGCGGCGGGCGCGCCGGCACGTAGTCGTTTCCAAAGCGCTCTCGAATAAAGTCGCGCGCTTCGTGCTGGGCCTGCGACGAGACATGGGTGCTGTCGGTACGCATGTAGGTGATCAGACCGACCGCGCCTTCCGGTCCAACGTCGATGCCTTCGTAAAGCTGCTGAGCAACGGCCATTGTGCGTTTGGCGGTGAAGCCAAGCCGGCGCGATGCTTCCTGCTGGAGCGTGCTGGTGGTGTAGGGGGCCATCGGCTTGCGCTGGCGTTCCCCGCGCTTGACATCGACGACGACGTATTCGCTCTTTTCGAGCACCTCCAGATGCGGCCGAACGTCGCTTTCTTTCTCGAAGTTGACGTCCTCATTCCCGATTTTCATCAACCGGGCGATAAATGGCCGCGTCGAATTCTTGCCGTTGGGCTGGCGCTTGCGTAACTCGGCGTCCAGCGTCCAGTATTCGCGCGGCACAAACGCTTCGATTTCGCGCTCGCGGTCGACGATCAGCCGGACCGCGATGCTCTGCACGCGGCCAGCCGACAGGCGATTACGCACCTTGTCCCACAACAGCTCCGTGATGTTGTAACCGACAAGCCGGTCGAGAATGCGGCGGGCCTGCTGAGCGTTGACCAGACTCATATCGACCGAGCGCGGGTGCTGAAACGCCTCCTGAATGGCCGGTTTCGTGATTTCGTGGAAGACGACGCGTTTTGTCTTGCTTTGGTCGATTTCGGCGGCGTGAAGCAGATGCCACGCAATTGCCTCGCCCTCGCGGTCCGGGTCGGTCGCCAGATAGACTTCCTCGGCGTTCTGGGCGGCGGTTTTCAGCTCTTTGACAACATCGCGCTTTTCGTTCATAACGCGATATTTCGGTTCGAAGTTGTTTTCAACATCGACCGAAAGCTGCGAAACCAGCAGGTCGCGAACGTGGCCTTTTGACGCGCGCACGGTATATCCCTTGCCGAGAAACTGGCCGACGCTGCGTGCCTTGGCCGGCGATTCGACGATCACCAATTTGCCAATACGGCTGTTCCTGCGGCTCGCTCCGTCCTCACGCTCGGTGCCAGACGATGCTGTCCGCGCGGTTGCCGCGCGGCGCGATGCGACGGTTTTTCGCCCCGCGCTCTTGCGCGTCGTTTTGCGCTTGCTGGCGGTCTTTTTTCTGCTGGCTGTCGCCTTTGGCGCTGGCTCCGGCTTCGGCAGGCCAGCATGCGCGGGCGTCGCGCCCATACGAAACAGCGTCGTGCCACAGACGGGACACGTTCCACGAGTTCCCGGTGTGCCTGTCTGCGTATACACCGGCTCGGGATTCTGCATCTCGCGTTTCGTCTTGCACTTGACGCAGTATGCCTCAATTGCTGTCATGCTGCTTCCCCCGCCGTTGCCTGAGCGCAGACCGGTTCGGTCCGCGCGGCTGACTTACGATAAATCCTGTCAAAGTGTTCCTACCAGCTACAGATACTTCTCCTGACGTGCTTCGCGCAGTTTGTTGACGACATCTTTTACGTCCTGCGCACGCTTTTTGTGACAGATCATAATCACATCTGGCGTGTCAACCACAACGAGGTCTTCCACGCCGATGGTCACGGTCAATTTATCCGAGTAGACCAGGGTGTTGCGCGTATCGACCAGAATGGGCTGCCCGGCTTGGCCTCGGAAGCCGTTGCCGAACTCGTCCAGATTCAGGACGTCGAAGAGTGCATCCCATGTTCCCACATCGCTCCAGCCAATGTCAACCGGGATTACGGCAATTCGCTCTGCGCCTTCCATAATGGCGAAGTCGAGCGAAATTTTCTTCACGTCGTCCCATATCTGGTCGAGCATGTTTTCAAAATCGCGAGTATCGACAAACTCGGCCAATCGCGCAAATCGGTCGTACATCTCCGGCTGCTGCCGCCGGAATTCCTCCAGACCCTGCCGGGCCTTCAGGATGAACATGCCGGAGTTCCAGCTATATTCGCCGGTGCTGATGAATTCCATGGCGCGCATCATGTTCGGCTTTTCGCTGAATCCGAGCGACTCGTAGGCGCGAAAGCCGTTGATTTCCCGGATGTCTTTGCCGCGCCGGATGTAGCCAAAAGCTGTCGACGGTACGGATGGCGAGATGCCGAGCGTGACGATGTAGTTATCGCCGGCGAGTTCATGCGCGGCGACGAGTACATTCCGAAAAGCTTCCTTGTTGGCAATATGATGGTCGGCGGTCAGGATGGCGACCGTCGCCTCAGGATCGCGCCGGGCGATGACGGTCAGGCCGAGGGCCGCCGCCGGGCCGCTGTCGCGGCCATAGGGTTCGGTGATGAAGTTTTCGGCGGGAATTTCCGGCGCTTCCTTACGTAGCGCCTCCAGATATTTGCGCCCGGTGACGACATAAATCTGGTCAGGCGGGAACAACGGCGCCAGCCGTTCGACGCTGATCCGAAACATGGATTGTTCTTCGACCAGCGGCAGCAGTTGTTTGGGCGTGTTGTTTCGACTCATCGGCCACAATCGCGTGCCGCCGCCGCCAGCCATAATCATCGCGTAGAAGTGTTGCATTGCTATGCTCGCTTTCTGGAATGCCTCATGATTGTCGAGGCAGGGCATACATCATCGGTCCTACGTTGCGGACAAGCCCTTTCAGTTCCAGCAGCGTCAGCGCACCGCTGACGGTCGCCGCCGGCAGTCCGCTCCTACGAACAACATCGTCAATGTGTACCGGATCCACGCCGATACACTGAATGATCAACGCTTCATTGCCATCGGCGGGCGCGATGCGTTCCGTGGTCACGCGCGTTTCTACCGCCTGATAGGCAATCTGCAATTCTTCCAGCACGTCGCTGACAGACGAGACCAGTTTGGCCCCTTCCTGAATGAGCCGGTTGGTTCCCGCGCTGGCAGGGCTGAAAATCGACCCCGGCACGGCAAAGACCTCTCGCCCCTGATCTGCGGCGATGTTCGCGGTAATCAATGCGCCGCTTTTTTCGGGCGCTTCGGCGATCAGCACGCCCAGCGACATGCCGCTGATTAAACGGTTGCGCCGGGGAAAGTTGCGGCGATCCGGTCTGGTTCCCAGCGGAAATTCCGAAACCAGCGCGCCGCTTTCCACAATGCGCCCGGCCAGCGCGCGATGGTCCGCCGGATAGATGACGTCAATGCCCGTGCCGAGCACCGCGATCGTCCGGCCTCCGCTGTCGAGCGCGGTCTGGTGAGCGACCGCGTCAATGCCATGAGCGAGACCGCTGACCACCGTAAATCCCTGCGCGACAAGCTGACGCGCAAACGATGCCGTTACATCGCGCCCGTACACGGTGGCCTTGCGCGTGCCGACAATCGCCAGCGCCCGCGCATCTTCGGGGAGCAATGTACCCTTTACAAATAATACCGGGGGCGCGTCGGGGAGCGGCTTCAGCAGGTCCGGGTAATCGCTGTCAATGCGCGTAATCGCCCGAATGCCCAGCCGGTCCAGCCGGTCGAGATAGGCATCCAGATCAAGCCGCTTGCGGAGGCGAATCAGGTTGCCGGTCGGGACGCTGTCCAGGCCGGCCTGTCGCAGCTCGGCTTCAGACGCTCGCCACGCGTTCGCTAACTGGCCGAAATGCTGCTGAAGCTGTTCCAGCCGTCTGGGCCCAATTTCGGGAACGAGACTGAACCCGACCCAATATTTCTGCTCGCTCACGACATTCCGGCAGCTTTATAGGCAGCGAATACTCAAGACAGCATAGCAGTCACAACTTTTGCGTGTCAAGCGGGAAAGCGGTTTCGGGGCGGAGGGCTTTAGTCCGGCAGCAGCCCTTCAGGCAGGCGGACTCTGACGATCCCGGCGTCAATGTCGGTGACGAGGATAGTCTCGTCCGTCACCGGAATCAGCACCTCGCCGTAGGTCGGGCTGTCGACGACATAGACATCATGGGCGGCTGTTTCGAGGACTTCCACCAGCGTGCCAAGCAGACTGCCATCCTCCTGCTGGACGGTCAGCCCGATAAGCTGGTAGAGATAAAATTCGCCCTCTTCCAGCGGAACGGCGTGTTCGAGATCGATCATCACGAACAGGCCGCGCAGCAAATCGGCGGCGTTGCGGTCGTCGATGGTCTTGAGCTTCAGCAGGCCATAACCCTGATGCATACGCATGTGCTGAACCGGGTAAGGGCGCACGTCATCGGCGTCGATACCGCTGCCGATGAAAATGCGTTCCAGCTCGTTGATACGCTCCGGATAGTCGGTCAGCAGGCGTACGCGCAATTCGCCGCGAACCCCGTGCGGGCGAAGGATTTCGCCGAGCAGCAGGTATTTGGGCGGTGGAATGGTCATTTTCGAGACGAGACTGGCCGCGAGACTAAACGATCTTGAGGATCACACGCTTGTTTGAGCCGGATGATTCCTGTACCTGCAGCAGAGCGCGCATGGCATTGGCGACGCGCCCGCCCTTGCCGATGATCCGGCCCGTGTCCTGCGAGGCGACGCGCAGCTCCAGAATGATCGACGAGCCGGTGTTACGGCGACGGACCTTGACCGCCGTCGGGTCATCGACGAGGCTCTTGGCGATGTACTCGATCAGTTCTTCCACGGAACGCCGTCCTTTGCTGGTGAGTGCCATGTGATTGCAACCGCCGGGACGTATCACGCACGCCCCGGCGACCACCATTTTACCTGATCAGGCGTCTGCCTGCTCTGCCTGCGGCTTCTTCTTGCCTTCGCCGGGGCCGGGGGATGGATAGCGAGTCTTCGGGCTAACCGGCGCGGCGGCAGCACGGGCAGCTTCCGCTTCGGCGACGAGCGCTTCCAGCGACTCGCCCTTACGCAGACGGGCGAAGCGGTCGAGCGTGCCGGTGCGGCGCAGGATAGTGGCGACAGAGTCGGTCGGCTGCGCGCCGACGCTCAGCCAGTACAGGACGCGCGCCTCGTTGACTTCGTCGGTCGACGGGCGGGTGCGCGGGTTGTAATGGCCCACGATTTCAATGAAATCACCATCGCGCGGGCTGCGCTGATCGGTGACTACGATACGGTAGCTCGGCTGTTTCTTGAGGCCGACACGGCGAAGTCGAATACGGACCATTTGTTATTCTGCTCCTCAGAATATGCGCTCCCATGCACCCGATGGGCGGGGAGCCACTGGCACGAAAAACGTGACTCAGTTGCGGAAGGGGGCCGTCACCCTAGCGCATCAGGCCAGGCGGTATGCCACCCGGAAAACCGGGGAACCGGCCTTTACGAACCTGGCCCATAAGTTTCTGCATATCGCTAAACTGTTTGAGCACGTCGTTGACGTCACGCACCTCAACCCCGCTGCCGGCGGCGACACGCTTCTTGCGGCTGGCGTTGAGGATTCGCGGGTTTTCACGCTCTTTCGGGGTCATCGAGTTGATGATTGCCTCGACCCGCTTGATCCGGCGTTCCAATTCTTCTTCGTCGATCTGGTCGCGGAAGCGGCTCATGCCGGGGATCATGCTCAGCAGCGACGCGAAGGAACCCATCTTGCGGATTTTCTGAAGCTGCTCCAGAAAGTCCTGCAGTGTGAACTGGTTTTCCAGCAGCTTCTTTTGCAGCCGCATGGCCTCGCGCTCGTCGAATGCCTCTTCGGCTTTCTCGATGAGCGAAAGCACATCGCCCATGCCGAGAATGCGCGACGCCACACGATCGGGATGGAAGACTTCAAAGCCATCCATCTTTTCCGAAGTGCCGAGGAATTTGATCGGCACGCCGGTCACCGCGCGCATGGAGAGCGCCGCGCCGCCGCGCGCATCGCCGTCGATCTTGGTCAGGATCAGGCCGGTGATGCCGAGGCGCTTGTTAAAGCCATCGGCAATGTTGACGGCTTCCTGACCGGTCATCGAGTCGGCCACGAGCAGGATTTCAGCCGGGTTGGAGCGTCGCTTGATTTCTTCAAGCTCGGCCATCAACTCTTCGTTGATCTGCAGGCGGCCCGCCGTGTCGATGATGACAACACCCGCGTTCTGTTCCTTCGCCTGCTTCAGGCCGCGCGTGACAATGTCCGGCGGCCTGGCCGTCGTGCCTTCTTCGTAGTAAGGCACATTGATCTGCTTGGCAAGCGTGACCAACTGATCGACGGCGGCAGGACGATAGGTGTCGGCTGCGATCAACAGCGGCTGGCGGCCATCACGCCGGAGTTGCAGCGCCAGCTTGGCGGCGGTCGTCGTTTTACCCGAACCCTGCAAACCAACCAGCATGATGACATGCGGGCGCATGCTGCCGGAGAAATTCAGCCGGCCTCCTTCGCCCAGCGTCTCGATCAACTCCTCGTGGACGATCTTGACGACCTGCTGGCCCGGCTTCAGGCTTTTGGCGACTTCCGCGCCGATGGCCCGCTCTCGGACACGCTTGACGAAGTCCTTTACGACCGGGAGAGCGACATCGGCCTCAAGCAGCGCCAGTCGCACCTCGCGCATGGCCGTATCGACGTCCTGTTCCGTCAGTTTGCCAACACGCCCAAGGCGGTCAAAGGTGTCCTGAAGACGCTGTGTCAGATTCTCGAACATGAACGAAAGATCGCTTCTTTAGCCCGTGATGCGTGACCCACGCATTGTAGTGGAGCGGGAACGTTACGTCAAGGTAAGGTCAGCCGAAACACAGGCATGTTTGCGCGTCTCCGGCAGGGAGCGGCAGACGCTTGAAAAAGTGTCAGAAATGGGCGAGAGAAGCGGGCGTTATTCGAATTGCGCTAGGTGGTCGCGGGCAGGCGCTGCAACTCACGGTAGTCGCGATCGAAGTAAATGAGCGGCGCGTTATCCGTCTCTCGATGATACGTCGCCAGCACTTCGCCGATGTAGATCCAGTGTGTCACACCGTCGTAGGTGGCATACAGCCTGCAGTCGAGCCAGGCGATGGCTTCGCTGAGAAGAGGGCTTCCGGTTACTGCCTGTGTTAGCGGCACGCCATCGAACCGGTCTTCGCCTTCGGCGAGCGGAATGCGTCCCGCGAAGCGGTCGGCGATGTACGCCTGATCGGCATGCAGAATCGACACGCCAAAATGACCGGATTTTGCGATCAGCGAGCCGGTGCGTGTGTTCTTGAAAACCGACACGACGATCAACGGCGGCTCAAGGCAAAGCGAGGTAAAAGCGCTGACGGTCATGCCGGCGCGTTCCTCGTCCAGTGCGGTTGTCACAACCGCCACACCGCTCGGCCACAACCGCAACGTATCTCGCATAGCCTGAGGATCAACAGTCATTCAAAACCTCATTCACGATGTAACAACACGACTAGGTACACTCACAGTATACCGGATCGTAACACTGCAAACATTGTACGAAAGGACAGGTATTCTCACGCGGGACGGCCACAGATGAAAGCCGGACGGGCTTGGAACCGCTAAGCCCCTGCGAATCAGAATGCGTCGCTTGCCAGTTCCGCTTCTCCCCGTTCGTTGCGGAGAAGGAGTGGGGGATGAGGCGGGATTGACGCGCAATGCTCTACGGCGTGGAATCGCCCACTCCCTGCCCGACGAGCAGCGTCTGGATGCGTGGCGCGAAGTCGGTCAGTTTCTCAAACCCATCCGCGAATGCCTCTTTGCCGTGACCGATGATCAGAGTCGGCACTGGGTTTTCGGTATGTTTACTGTGGCTCAGGTCTTCCATATTGCCATGATCGCTGGTGACGAGCACCAGCCCTTCGTCATCGCGCCAGTGTTCCAGCACGCCCGCCATCACGCCGTCGAACAGTTCGAGGATACGCACGCCTTCTTCAAAGGGGCCGCGGTGGCCGATGACGTCGGTGTACCAGTGCGAGAAGAACGAAAAATCGTAGCGGCGCGAAAGTTCGACCAGTCGTTTGCCCGCTTCCCACGGTGTGTAAACCGGCGTGTCGGTGTAGCCGAGTTCCTTGCGCCAGCCGACGCCGATCCAGTCGACCGACAGCGCATCTCCATTGTAGATGTGCGATTCTTCGAACAGCGGCAGGCCGGCCTCGTGCAGCGCCTGTTGGTAACTGGAGCGCAGGCGCTTGCCGCTGTTGATCGCCTCATGAAAGCGGGGCGGATAGGCTTCGAGCAGAGCGGCGGTTTTGTCCGCGGCGACCACCTGCTTGAAAATGTTGTCCTCTGCCAGAATTTTCCGGATAGCCTCGTTGGGGCGGGGGCCGTAGTGCTCCCCAATGAGCTGCGGCACATTGCGCCCGGTCAGGATGGCCGCCTGTCCGCTGGCGCTCTGTGGCCTGCCGGGGACGCCGAGACCTGCGTCGGTGGGAACAAAGATGGCGCGCTCGCTCTGCTGGCGGCCAATACCCGCCAGCCAGCGCCGCCCATTGGTGAGCGCTGTCAGCACGGGCATATCGGCGACGGCAAACGGATTGGTCTGCGGGTCATCCGCGCCCAGACCGACGCCATCGAGAAAGATCATGAGGATGTGCATGTGTTATCCGGATACTGTCGAGCGATTGTCGGTGACGATGGTTTCGAGTTCTTCAAATGTCGGCGGCGTGTGGCTGCGCCACGCTTCAATGCCGTTGCCACGGAAGATGATGAACTCCGGTGTATAGGAAAATCCGTAGCGTTCGCGCAGTTCGCGCCCCGAGGGCGTGTGAATGTCGATTCGCAGCACATGGACGTCATCGCCGAAGTGCGCCCGCGTTTGCGAGACAAGCTCATCGACCATTCCGCGAACTGACATGCAACCGACGCAGTAGTTGCTGAAAAACTCGACCAGAGTCGGTTTGTCGCTCTGGATCAGCGCTTCGGCAGCTTCGACGCTATCAACGTCCGGTTCGCCGGGCCGGAGGAGAACCCAGCCTGTCGCAGCGGCGACGCCGAGTGCGATTGCCGCGATGCCAATGACCGTGCGGCGGACGCGCGCTCGCCAGAGCAGAAGGGTGGCTCCGACAATGGCGAGAAGGCTGAAAAGGATATAGCTAAACTGGTTGCTGAAACCAATTCCGAACCCCACAAAACCTACTAAATACTGTATTGC
>QGUR01000044.1 GCA_003242205.1 Chloroflexota bacterium
GGGGCCCGGGTTTGGTTAAAAGGAACAGCCGCCCCCAGGCCTTTGCCTTTGACACCCCCGGGACGCCCAGGGGTTCGGGGAGCTGCCGCGCCGTGTTTACGTCGCTGGCAGCGCCGCCGCGTGGCACGGCGATCCCGGCCTGTGCCAGAATTTGCTTCCCCTGAAACTCATGCAAGCGCGCCATGATTGCCCTTCTAGGCGGGACTGACTTCGACGTTCAGATAACGTGTATGACCGCCATGCCCGGTAGACAATCCGATTTGTCCGGTCAGATAGGGCGAACCGGCGTCTCGCCAGCGGAGTTCGGCGCGTTCGCCCGCTCCTTCGACCGTCGCAGCCAGTTCGTCACCGCGCGCCTCAACAGTCAGGCGATAGGTTACGCCATGCCGCCATGCAAACGGCGCCGACGCGACTTCGGCGTAGACGCGATCTTTCCTGTACAGCGCGACCTTGCCATCAGGCGCGAGGCCGAAGGCATACGAGCGCAACGCACCTTGCACGCGCACGTTCACGCGATGATGGTCGCCCAGTATGGGGATCAACTCAGCCGACAGACGATAGTCTCCCCAGCGGATGTCGCCGCTGTAGGTTTCGCAATCACCGTTGCCGCTGCCATGATACGCGCCGTTCTCCAGCCGCCAGTAGCCACGCAGGCGCGTCCATCCACTGATGGCGGTCGTTTCAGGCCGGTCTTTGGCGAAGGTCGTACGGTAGTTCGGTTGCCCGTCCCAGTCCAGCCACGCCAGCCCGATGGAGCCGGCCTGCCACAACGGATCGAGCACGCGCAGCAGGATACCCGCCTGCGATAGAATGGCGTCGGTCAGCGGCGGAATCTGGTAAGTTAATTCATGCCACTGCCCCGGCGTCAGCGGCTGGCCTTCCGCCTGATGATACTCGCCAGCGTTGTCGTCGTAGACATAGAGCGCGGCGCGTGCCGAGTCCGGCGCATCTTCCGGCAGGTAAACGCGAGCGCGCAGCGTCTGCCCCGGCGCGACCAGCGGCGTGAACATCGCCGCGTACGAATTGCCGCTGAGTTCTGAGGGACGATAGTAAGTACGCGTGTAGATACGCGCCTCGCCCTTTTTGTTCAGCTTGCGGATGCTGACCTGTAGCGCAGGCTCTCCGGCGATTTCCGTCTGGTGACGATGGGTGGGAATGGCCCGTTCACCCTCGACATGGAAGTTATTGACCGAACCGGGATAGCGGAAGTGATAGCGAGGCCGCGCCTCAATCTCGCTCTCACCCGCAAGCTGCCGTCCCAGACGGCAGAACAGATCGACACACTGAGGAATGGTCAGGATATTGCGCGTGCCGATCACGCTGGCGGCGATCAGCAGGTCGTTGATCGGTTCGCGCCAGCGCGTGTCAATGCCCTCAACGCCGACAGCGACGCCCATAATCGCGCCGACATTGCCGACATTGCAGTCGGTATCCCAACCGCACATGTTGGTGATGCGGATCGCGCGTGAAAAATCGCCCGCGCCATAGAGCAAGCCCAGCGCGACGACGCCCGCGTTCGGGATGATATGAACGACGCCGGGATAGCGGTCGTAACCGAAGTTTTCCTTCAAATAGCCATAAGCCGCGCGCCAGTCATCGGGGCAACTGCGGTGAAAGTCGATCATGGCCCGAACGACACGGGCGTATTCGCTATCCGACGGGATTTGTTCGAGGCCGGTTTCGATCAGCTTGAGCGGGTCGCGCTCGCTAAAGGCCGCGCTGACCAGCGACGCGATGAAACGCCCGCCATAGATGCCGTTGCCATCGTGCGTGACGCTCGATGCGCGCTCGGCCATGTCTGCCGCCAACGCCGGGTTGTTCGGCGTGATCAGGCCCCAGATATCGCTGAAGATTTGCCCGCCAATCTGCTCCGCGACGATGATCCCGTTCAGGTCGATCGAACCGGAACGCGGCGCGGGAATGCCGCTGGCGAGATTAACATAGGCTGTATGCTCGGTCGATACGCCATACCCGCCCCACCAGAACGTGCCATGCTGGTCGCCCAGATAATTGAGCAGCGTATCGCCTAACTGTTCGGCAGTCGGGTGGAGGCCGTAATCTTCCAGCGCGCGAATGTAGACCATCGGCGTCGCCGTGTCATCATCCGGCTTAAAGACCTTGCCCTGTTCCCCATAGGCGTACCATTCCAGTTCGCCCAGATTGTTGCGGATTTCCTCGTAAGTCCAGCTTTCCAGTGGCGCGCCGAAGCGCACACCGATGCACTTGCCAAGCCACCCGGCATAGACGCGAACGTCATAGTCTGCCGGCAGTCTGCCCTTCGTCATAACCCAATCGTTCCTTTGAAGACCGCACTGAAATCGAACCTCATCCCCCGGCCCCACCCAAAACGAACACCGTGTTTGGGAGAAAGCTCTCGAACGGGTGTAATAACGCCCGAATGATCGATATGCCCCTCTCGAAAACCGGCAGATTTGGGAGAGGAGTCAGGGAATGAGGTTATCCCTTAAGCCCCAGTGAGGCGATGCCGCCGATCAAGTGGCGCTGGGCAAAGAAGTAAAGCACCAGCACCGGCAGGATCGAAACCAGCGTCGCCGCCATAAACAAATTCCATTCGACGCTATAACGTCCCCGGAAAAACGCCAGACCAACCGAAATAGGATACGAATAGAAGTCGTTTAGATAGATCAGCGGTTGCAGGAAGTCATTCCAAACCCACAGGAAGGTGAATACGATCATGACCGCCAGCACCGGCTTGCACAGCGGCAGGATAATCCGGTACAGGATCGTCCACGTCCCCGCCCCATCGATGCGCGCCGCCTCATCCAGATCGCGCGGGATCGTCCGTATGTACTGCACCATCAGGAAAATGAAGAACGGATTGCCAAAGAAAGCGGGCAGAACGAGCGGCACGTACGTGTTGACCAGACCCAGCCGGCTGTAGATGGAATAGAGCGGAATCAGCTTGATCTGCCCCGGAATCATCATCGTGCTGAGCATCAGGATAAACAGCACGCGCTTAAAAGGAAAATTGAGCCGGGCGAAGCCATAGGCGATCAACGGCACGGCCAGCAGCTCGCCGATGATGTTGAAAATAACCAGCACGCTGGTGTTCATCATGAAGCGCGCCAACGGGTATTTCTCGAACGCCATCGCGTAATTCGACCAGAGCGGTTGCTCAGGTATCCACGAAGGCGGCCAGGCGAAAATTTCGCTCCGCGATTTCAGCGATGTGGCAAACATCCACAGCAGCGGGATCATGAACACAATCGCAATCGCGGTCAGCACGACGTAGACCGCGCCATAGCCGAGCCACCTGCGCGCGGTAACCCCATTGATGGCGCTCGTGATCGCGCGGTTGCGGCTGTCGCCTGCTTCGGCTGCGATCAGCGGACCGAGGTCTTTACTCTGACTCATAGAACACCCACCGCTTTGACGTGTAATTGACGAACACGGTCGCCAACAGAATGATGATCGTCAGCACCAGCGCCAGCGCCGAGGCATAGCCCATGTTGAAGTTCTGGAACGCTTCTTCATAGAAGTACAACAGATAAAAATAGGTGGCCTTCAGCGGCCCACCCTGCGTAATGACAAACGCTTCCGTGAAGACCTTGAACGAGTCGATCATCTCGATGATCAACTGGAAGAACAGCGTCGGCGTGAGCAGCGGCAGGGTGATGCGCCAGAAGCGCGCCCAGCGCCCCGCGCCATCGATCTGCGCGGCCTCGTAAAGATGGGCGGGAATATTCTGAAGCCCTGCCAGATAAATTACCGCGCTTCCCCCCACCTTCCAGACGCTCATCATCGCCACCGATGGCAGCGCCCAGTTGGGATCCCAGAACCAGTTCGGTCCCTGAATGCCGAGGAAGTAAAGCATGGTGTTGACCACGCCGGTGTCGGGCTGCAGCAACCACATCCACATCAGCGACACGGCGACGCCGGAAATCACCGCCGGGATGTAAAACACGGTGCGGAAGAAGTTCATGCCCGGAATTTTAAGGTTGAGCAGCAGCGCCAGCCCCAGCCCAAAAACCAGTTTGAGCGGCAGCGACAGCGCGACAAAACCCAGCGTGACCTTCAGCGCCTGCCAGAACAACGGATCGCGCGTGAACATCCGCACGTAGTTATCCAGTCCGATCCATTGCGGCGGCTCGATAATGTTCCACTGCGTGAAGCCGAGATAAACCGATGCGGCCAGAGGAATGGCCGTGAAGCCCACAAAGCCGATCATCCACGGCAGAAGGCTGATATAGCCTTCGATTGCTTCCCGCCTGGCCTGCGGCTTCGCGGTTCGCCAGGTCGCTGTTGCCATAACGCTACATTTCTCCACAAATCACGGCACGCACGAGAGGCTACCGCATGAATATCGCCAACGAGGATGAAGCAGTCTTTCGAGCGGCGTTGGGCTGGCAGGCGGAGCGCCGCAAGCAGCGCCCCGCCCTTGTCTGCGAAGTTGCCTATGTTTCAGCGGAAACCGTCAGCCACCAAGCCGGCCAACGCATTCCTGCAGCGCGGCGTCGGCAGCCGGAACCAGACCATCGAGCGTCGCCGGAATGTCTTCGCGCGCGATCTGGTTCAGGTTGATCAGATCCCAGATATCCTCCACGGCACGCAGGACGGTGGCCTTGCACGGATGCTCGTTGTCCCAGGCTGCGACCTGCTCCAGTTCGAGCACGTCGAGGAAAGCCTGACCGTACTCCGTCTCCGCGCCTTCCCACTCCTCCAGCACCGACGGAATCGACGGGATCAGGTTACCGTTTTCCATCAGGAACCGCTGGCCTTCGGGGCCGGCCCAGTACTTCAGCCATTTCCACGCGGCTTCCGGATGCTCGGTGCCTGCCCAGATCGAAGCGGTGAGCGACCAGGCGTTGACATGGCGCGTGTTGCCGGGAATGTGAGGCTCTGGCACAATGCCGAAGTTCTTGCCCTCCGCCATGGCATTGAGCATGTGGCCCTGATTGAGCGTCGCCATCGCCAGCCGGTCGGCAAGGAACAGATCCACCGGCCCCGTGCCTTCAGTGCCGAGCACTTCCAGATCGGCGGGCGTCGGCGTGCCGTTGGTATTCACCAGATCCCACAGCCACTGGTATGCCGCAACCGATTCAGGGCTGTTCAGATAACCTTCGGTTGTGCTGCTGTCATCGGCGTAAAGACGCGCGCCCATGTTGTACCAGATGGCGCGGTACGGCCCACGCGGGCGGTCACCGCCCCACACGCGCTGTTCTGCGTTCGCCAGTTCTGCGACAAGGCGATTATAGTCCTCCGGCGTCCAGTCCGGGTCCGGATACTCGACACCGGCGGCGTCGAACATATCCTTGTTGTACATGACGAAGTTCGCGCCGACGCCAAGCGGCAGGCCGATGATCTTATCTTCCCAGACGACGCGGGTGTTCCAGAAACCCGGCAGGTACATGTCGGGGTCGATGTCCGGGTCGTTCTCGATCAACTCGGTCAGGTCGAGCGCCTGCGGATACCAGTTGGTGATCCAGAACAGCGCCACATCCGGCGCGCCCTGCCCTGCGCCCAGAGTCGTCTGCATACGTTCGTCATAACCCGACGAGGGCAGCAGCGTCATATTGACCTGAACGTCGGTGTGTTCCGAATTGAACTTCTCAACCAATGCCCGCTGAACTTCCTCGTCGAACTCCTCGGACGCAACCGTCCACCATTCGATTGTCACCGGCTCTTGCGCCAGGACACCGAGCGAGGTGACTGTGAGCAACGCGACGCTCAAAAGCGCCAGCGCTGCCATACGACCATAAATTCTCATTGAAAACTCCTTGACTCGAAAACCTGCTTCTATACAGATTTGTTGATATCGCCCGCGCAGCAGCGTCAGGCGCGCGCGTAAGCGATCTCGACCAGTTGTTGGGCCAGCGCCGGAATATCGCGCTGGGCGGCGAATTTCAGGCACACTCCTGCCGGACGGCGCACTTTTTCGATCCAGTCGGGCGGAATGACGCCGGTTCCGTGCATCGCGCCGCTGAGCGCGCCAACCAGCGCGCTGATCGTGTCAGCGTCGCGCCCGAAGTTACAGGCCCAGAACATGCCCTTGCGGAAGTCGCCGCCGGTCAGCAGATAGATGGCATAAGCCTGTGGCACGGCCTCGGCAGCCATCGAATGGACCGGCGTCCACAAATCGACATGCAGGTGATGCCAGGCGTCTTCAATCGCGCCGTGCTCGCGACAGATGTCGAGCGCGCGCTTCATCGCCCGGCCCAGCCAGCTATCCTGTGGAATGTAGTTGAGGCCGGTTGCGACAACGTCATCGACAGAAGCGCCATCTAAAGCGACCGCAACGCTGGCGGCCACAGCCTGAGCAGCCCAGACGCCATCTCTGGCATGGCTGATCTGCGCCTCGATCCCTGCGATTTCGGCGGCAAGCGCAGGATTGCCGGCGCACAGGATGCCAACCGGAGCAATCCGCATGGCCGCCCCATCATCGTCGTTCTGCACGTTGTCGAGACCCGTCTGCGGTGGTTCAAGACCACGCTCGAGGTTGGCGACAGCGCCGTACAATGGCTTGCCGCCCCGGTCGCCCATGCCGCCCTGCCCCAGAATGTATTTACGCCACGACTCGGCCAGCCGCTCAAAGGTCAGCTCGCCGCGCCAGTCGATCAGAGTCTGGGCCGTGAGGATCGCGAACTCGGTATCGTCGGTGCTCTTCCCGCCCTCATACATCTGCGTCACGATGCCATAGCGCTGGCGGTAGTAATCCATGCGCCCCAGATCACCCATTGCATCGCCAACAGCCAGACCCAAAAGGCAGCCGGTAGCACGATCAGCGAGTCCGCCGCGATCCTGCACGTCTATGGGGGAAGCATTGGTCATTTTCAATCCTGAGATACAGGCCGCCGCACATCAATGAGAACGTTCTCATTTCTACTATAACGCCTTTTCTGTGCGGCGCAACTATTTCATTAAAAATTGACGGGATCAGGCGCGAGGCGGCGCAGTCGTGCCGCGAACGATCAGCTCGCACGGCAGCGCGACCTTCTGGGGCGGGCCCTGCTCTCCTGCAAGACGCTTCAACAGCAGGTCGGCGGCGACACGGCCAATTTCATACTTGGGCTTTGAAACCGTTGTCAGCGGTGGGGAGGTGATCGACGCAGCGTAAATATCGTCCATGCCCATGATCGAGAGGTCGCATGGGACGTTGTAGCCGCGCTCCTGTGCCGCACGCAGCCCGCCAATCGCCAGCAGATCGTTCGCGGCGAACACGGCAGTCGGAGGCTGGTCGAGGTCGAGTAATTTCATCATTGCATCATAACCCGCCTGCTCCGTGAATTCGGTCTGCACGACCAGTTCGTCCAGCAGCGGCAAGTGCTTGCGCGCATGGAAAGCGACATAACTGTGATAACGGCTGTAAATTTTGTTGCGTCGGGGATGCCCCGCCAACAGCCCGATGCGGCGATGGCCAAGTTCGTACAGGTACGTCAGGCTTTGCTCAACGCCCTGCTCGGTGGCGCTGCCGACCGCGTCGAAGTCGGGAAAGGACATCCCCATGCCGAGGATAACAACCGGAATACGCAGGCTTTTCAGTTCGGCGTTCGATACAGCCGCCGGATTGATGATGAGACCGTCGAAGCGGTTGCGGCGCACGAGACGCAGATACTCCTGCTCGCGTTCGGCGTTCCAATCGGTGTTGACGGTGACCGTAGCATACTTCTGGAGTTCAAGCCCGTCCTGAACGCCGCGCGCCACACCGGGCCAGAAGGGATTGGTGATATCAGGGATGGACAACGCCACCATCTGTGTGCGGTCGGTACGCAAACTCCCGGCAATCGCATTACGCTCGTAGCCGAGTTGCGCCGCGGCCTCCCGCACGCGCTGGCGCGTCTCGGGGCGAACAAGCTGCTCGTTACCGCCCAACACACGCGCCGCAGTCGCCTTGGAGACACCTGCCAGCCGCGCCACGTCGATAATCGTCGGTCGCCTCGCCACACCACACTCCTGCGCGATTTTGAAACCGTTCTCATACGATGGTACTCGCGCACGGTTCTCAAGTCAAAGTCAGGCGTCTTAAGGCAAAGGCTCGTAACAACGCCCGCCCCACCTCGCCGCGCGCTTCACCACTCCGCGATTGCGCCGTCGTCCAGACGCCAGACCGGGTTGCGCCAGGCGTGCCCCCGTTCCGCCGCTTCGCGCACGACATCCTCATTCACCTCAATGCCAAGGCCCGGCCCATCGGGCAGGCGCACATAGCCATCGTCATAAGCGAAGACAGTAGGATCGACCAGATAATCGAGCAAGTCGTTGCCGACATTGTAGTGAATGCCCAGACTTTGTTCCTGAATGAAGGCATTATGCGCGACAGCATCGAGTTGCAGACACGCCGCCAGCGCTATCGGGCCAAGCGGGCAATGTGGCGCAATGGCCACATCGTAGGCTTCGGCCATGGCCGCAATCTTAAACACTTCGGTGATGCCGCCTGCGTGGGAAAGATCGGGCTGCAGGATGTCGGCATAGCCTGCTTCGAGCAGCGACTTGAAATCCCAGCGCGAATACATGCGCTCGCCAGTCGCGATAGGCGTCGAAGTCGCACTGGCGATATCGCGCAGCGCTTCATTGTTCTCCGGCAAAACCGGCTCTTCAATAAACAGCAGGTGATATGGTTCAAGCTCTCGCGCCAGCACTTTAGCCATCGGCTTATGAACCCGCCCGTGAAAGTCCACCGCAATGCCAAAGGCCTCCCCTGCCGCCTCGCGCACGGCCTGAACGCGGCGCAGCACCATATCGACATGAGCGTGGCTGTCGACATAATGAAGCTCCTCGGTGGCGTTCATTTTGACAGCGGTGAAACCGGCGTTTTTACGCTCAAGCGCCGCTTCGGCAACATCTGCGGGACGGTCGCCGCCGATCCACGAATAGACGCGCATCCGGTTGCGAACTGGCCCACCAAGCAGGCTGTAAACCGGCACACCGTGACGCTTGCCCTTAATATCCCACAATGCCTGATCAACGCCGGCGATGGCGCTCATCATCACCGGTCCGCCACGATAAAAACGCGCCCGGTACAGCGTTTGCCAGATATCCTGAATGTGTTCCGGGTTCTGGCCGATGAGATAAGGTTCCATCTCGCGAACGGCAGCCGCAACCGTCGCGGCATGGCCTTCAACGACCGGTTCGCCCCACCCGGCCAGCCCATCATCGGTCGAAATTTTGAGAAACAGCCAGCGCGGCGGCACGGTGAACAGTTCAAGACTAGTGATCTTCATAACGCACTCGATTCACTTCAGTGAAAGTCGCAATGCCATCGAGTGTACCAGAGGCACACGGATTCAAGTTGTGCCGGTTATGGCCGGCGACCCTGAATCATAACGGCTGGTGAGGTGTGCCAGAGCGCCCGGCTTCAGGGCCGGACGCTCTGGGCAGGGAAAGGGGCAATTAGCTTGCGGTTACGTCGATCTGAACTTTTACCGACGTTGGCGGCATGTTGGCGGCATACTCAAATGCCTTCACGCTTTCGCGGAAACTGAAGGTATCCGTAATCAGTGGCTTGACGTCGAGTTTGCCGCTGCCCATCAACGCAAGCACACGCGGAAAGACATGGGCATAGCGGAAAACATGCTCGACCCGCGCCTCGCGAACCATGGCTTCCTGCACGTCGTAGGCAATCGGCCCGCCCGGAAGGCCGATGAAAACGACGCGCCCGCCGGGACATAACGGCGCAAACACAGACGCCGCCGCGCGCTCGTTACCACTCGCCTCAAAGACAATATCGGCTCCCCAGCCATCGGTCAGATCCATCACGACCTGAACAAGATCATCTCGCGTCACATTGACCGGCGTGATCGGCCCCAGCGAGGCGGCGAGATCCAGCTTGGGTTGCTGTACGTCTGTGATGATGACCTGACTACACCCTCCGGCGAGCGCCGATAGCGCCGTAACGATGCCAATCGTACCTGCCCCCAGAACGACCGCCACATCCCCCGGCTTAATCTGCGCCTTGTTGGCAGCATGCATACCTACGGCCACCGGCTCGACCATCGCGCCCTCGGCATAGCTGACGTTGTCCGGCAGCTTGAAGGTAAGCGCCTCAGGATGCACGACCGTCGGGCGCAGGACACCGTGAACGGGCGGCGTTGCCCAGAAGCGCACCGCCGGATCGAGGTTATAGATGCCAAGCCGTGTCGCCCGGCTGTTTGGATCGGGAATACCCGGCTCCATACACACACGGTCGCCGACCCGCAACCGCGTCACTTCCGAACCGACTTCGACCACTTCGCCAGAAGCCTCATGTCCCAGAATCATCGGCTCGCGCACGACGAAACTGCCGATCCTGCCATGCAGGTAATAGTGCACATCGCTACCGCACACGCCCACCGTTCGCAAAGCGATACGAACATCATGCGGGCCAAGCGGTTCATCGAGCGCGATGTCGCGCAAATTCAACTCGCCCGCCCGTTCAAGCACCAGCGCTTCCACGTTTTTAACCTCCGGTATGAGCCACGCAACGCCGCGCGATTTGTGGCTTGCTTTCGACGAACAACAATCAAATCACAACAGAATGAGTGGCAGAATCGCAGCCACCCATAACAACAGCCAGACGATAAACGAAACCGCCTGCACAACCACGATTACCACCGGGAGAAGCCCCGGTCAAACGCATTGGTATCAATAGGCTTTAGCGAATCTCAGGCCGTATGAATTCATGACATCAGCTTGAATATTCATCGGGCACAAAATCGTGAGAATTGTCATTTCCTCGTTGTTACCGGGCCGCTTGGAATTTGCAAGGCTTTGAGCTATGCTTCGCGCAAGTCCTGCCAGCGCGCCGCATCTGAAGACGCTCGTGACAGCCGTGAACGCCGGGCGGGCCTGTAGCAAAAATTGCGCCGAATTACGACTATTTCATTGGAGGACATATGAAACGCCTTTTGATCGCCGTTCTGGCGCTAGCCCTGGTTCTTGGTATGCTGCCGGTGGCTGCTCAGGACACGGCTCTCGAGGCCCCGGAGGGCACGCTCCTCGGCACGTGGCCCTACGTACTGCCACCTGAGCACAATTTCAATTCCTTCGTCACAACCGGCGGCGTCAACACCAATCTGAACCTTGCGCTCTATCGCAACATCGTTCAGCTTCCGCCGGCCCTGTTCATGTGGGCTACCGGCGAATATGTGCCGTTGCTGGCCGAAAGCTGGGGCTTCACCGAAGACAACAGCGCCTATGAAATCACTCTGGTCGAGGGCGCAACATGGAGCAACGGCGAACCGATTACCGCCGACGACGTGGTCAACACCTACGCCTTCGGTCGCGTTATGAACTGGGCGCACTTCGCCTACATTTCGGACGTCGAAAAAGTGGACGACCGCACGGTGCGCTTCGTGTTCACCACCGAGCCGTCGCTGCTTGCCGAGCGGCTGATCCTGAAGGAACCGATTGTCTATACGCCAAGCTACGGCGATCTGGTTGACCGGGCGCTTGAACTGATCGCCAACGAGAACGCCACCGCCGAAGACTATGCCGCTCTACAGGCCGAACTGACCAGCTTCCGCCCCGACGAACTCATCGCCAGCGGTCCGTATACCTACACAATGGATGATGTTGGCGACGCCTACATGACGCTGCGCTGGCATCCGAACAGCATCTTCTCTGACGATGTGAAGTTTGGCGAAATCCGGCTGTGGGCAGGTGAAACGGAAGCGACGACCCCGCTGGTGCTCAGCGGCGAGCTTGGCCATTCGACCAACGTCTATCCGGCGTCGACCATTGAAGCCTTCCAGGCGCAGGGCATCCGGATGATCGCGCTGCCGCGCGGTTATGGTGCAGCGCTGCTCTTCAACCACGGCGTCGAACCGCTCAACATCAAGGAAGTCCGTCAGGCCATGGCCTACGCCATCGAGCGCGAGGAAAACGCCTTCCTGACCAACGGCATTGGCGCAACCGCGACCCAGTACATGGCCGGTATTCTGGACGAGCAGGTCCCGCTGCTGATGACGGAAGAGGGTATTGCTGCTCTTAACCGCTATGAATATGACCTTGAGCGCGCGGCCGAACTGATGGAAGCTGCCGGTTTCACCCGCAACGATGAAGGCAAGTGGGTTGACGCCGATGGCAATACCATCCGTCTGGAATACACCTTCCCGGCCGAATTTGCCGACTTCGCCGGCGCGGCCCAGAACGCCATTGACCAGTTGAACCGTTTCGGTTTCGACATCACGGCGCGGGCGCTGCCATGGCAGGAAGCCGCCGAGGCCATTCGCCAGAGCGACTTTGAGCTGTCGGTGTGGTCATGGGGCTCGGCATCGCCGTTCGCTTCGCGCCACTTCTTCGCGCCTACCCAGCGCTTCAACTACACCGACCTGCCGGAAGGCCAGCGCGGCATCAACTTCGAGATGGAATTCGAATGGGAAGGCGAGCTGATCAACCTCGACACCATGATCGACGAAGTCAGCAACGGACTGGACGCTGAAGAACAGCGCCGTCGCGCCGACAAGGTCGCCAAGATCATCAACGAACTGCTGCCGTTCATTCCGCTGAATGTCGAGCTGAGCATCGAGCCGCTCAACGAGGACCTGATCGCGGGTGCTCCGCCGGATGGCGATCCGATCCTGCAAAACCCGGCGGGTGGCGGCGACCACTGGATGATCTGGTACATCCTGAACGGTCTGGTCGAACCGACCGACATCACCCGGAATTACGCGGGCTAGGTCTGCAAGCGAATCTGTCCGGCAGGGGCGTGCATTGCCCCTGCCGGCAGGTCATAGCCCGCGAACTCCTAGAAGGGTTTGAATGTCAACCGTTCCCGCGCAGTCTCCCACAACGCCCGTGCCCATGGCGGTTATCAAGCCGTGGCACACACGCCTCCGCGAACGTCTCTTCGGCTATGCCATTCGCGTCATTCTTCAGGGCCTGATCACAGTCTGGGCGGTCACGACATTTACTTTCTTCCTCATCCGCCTGATGCCCGGCAACCCGGTTGACATCAAGATCGACCAGCTTATGCAACAGGGCATCCCCTATGAAATCGCCCGCAATCAGGCGATGGGCCTCTTTGCCTTCAACCCTGACGAGCCGTTGCCGGTCCAGTATCTTGCATATCTGGGCAATCTGCTGCGGTTTGATCTGGGGAACTCGATCACCAATCCCGGCGTTCGCGTTATCGACCAGATCGCGGCGTTTCTGCCGTGGACGTTGTTCAGCGTGGGTTCAGGGCTGCTCATCAGCTTCGCGCTCGGCGTCACGCTCGGTACGGCAATGGCCTACTGGCGCGGCAGCGTCTTCGACAATGTGCTGACGGCGATTGCCTCCATCCTGTACGGCATCCCCGACTACATCATCGCGCTATTGCTGTTGATTGTCGGTGGCGTGCAGTTACGGCTGTTTCAGATCGGCGAGCTGCGCGGCGCGGTCGACCCCGGCATCGCGCCGGGCCTGACACTGGAATATATCGGCAGCGTACTCAAACACGCGCTGCTGCCCGTGTCTACCTACGTGCTGGCGTCTGTCGGCGGGTGGATTCTGACGATGAAGAGCAGCACCATTGCGACGCTGGGCGAGGATTACATCGCCGTAGCGAAGGCGCGCGGCCTGCCGGAGCGCCGCATCCTGACCGCCTATGTCGCACGCAACGCCATGCTGCCGCTGGTAACCCGTCTGGCGATCAGCATCGGTTTTGTCGTCGGCGGCAGCGTCATCGTCGAAGAACTGTTCCAGTATCCCGGTCTAGGGCGCAGCCTGCTTCGAGCGATCAACAGCCGTGACTACACGACCATGCAGGGCATTTTTCTGGTGATTTCAATCTCCGTCGTGGTTTCCAACATGCTGGCCGACCTGATGATGGGCTGGCTTGATCCGCGCATCCGCCTCGGGAAAGGTCATCGGGACTGATGGGGCTGGACGCGGTAGCAAGCCCGACCGGGTTGGTCATCGGCTTTGTTCTCGGGTTAATTCCCTTGCTGGTGGGCTGGCGCTACAGACAGTGGAAGTGGGGCGTCATTGGCTGGCTGGTCTGCCTTTTCAGCAGCTTCGGCTGTGGCCTCATCGGCGGTTTGCCGGTCGCCGTCCTCGCCACCAGCCTCGTCATATCGTACGCCTTCGCCACCCGTGAAGACCCCTATACGTCGCAGGCATCGCTCGATGAAGTGACCTTCGACGAAACGTGGCAGGAATACCTTCTGCGCCAGATGGCGGCACTGGGCCATGGCGTACGAACATCGGCACGTATGCTGGCCCGCAATAAAGTCGGGTTCATCGGTTTTGCCGGCGTCATGTTCTTCGTGTTGATGTCGGCATTTGGCCCGCTGTTTATCGAATATGAAGGCGAAGCCAATTTCAGCCGGCGACAGCCGGGCGCGAGTTCGCTGTTTCAGCCACCTTCGGCGGAATTTCCGCTGGGCCTTGACTGGCAGGGCCGCAGCGTGCTCTCGCATATCGTCTATGGCGGGCGCACCTTAATCCTGACGTCGATTCAGGCCGGTCTGATCGCGACGGTGATCGCCGTCGCGCTCGGTTCGCTGGCGGCGTTGCTGGGCGGCTTTGTTGACCAGGCAATCTCATTTCTGGGCAATTTTGTGCTCACCATACCGCAGTTCCCGCTTCTGTTGGTACTCGCCTCGCTCATCTCGTTCAATAGCAGTCTGGGGCTGGCATTGCTGTTTGCGGCGCTGAATTGGCCGGCGTTGATGCGAGCCGTGCGGGCGCAGGCGCTCAGTCTACGCAAGCGCGACTATGTGGAAGCCGCAGTTGCCCTCGATTTGGGCCTCGGCCATGTCATCATGCGGGAAGTTTTCCCGAACATGGTGAGCTACATCGCAGTCAACTTCATCTTCTCGGTGCGGTCGGCCATGTACGCGCTGGTTGGTCTGGTCGTGCTGGGGATCGTGCCGCTTAGCGAGCCGGACTGGGGTGTGATGATCTTCATGGGCCGCCAGCAGGGCGCGCTCTTCAACCCGGCTGCGGCCAGCATGTTGCTATCGCCGATCATCGCCATTGCGGTGTTCCAGCTTTCGCTGGTGCTGTTCGCGCGCTCGCTGGAAGAAATCTTCAACCCGCGGCTGCGGAGCGGAGTCTGAGCCATGGCAGAGCGCCCTGTCCTCCAGGTACGCAACGTATCCATCAGCTATCTCGCGCGCCGCGGGCGCGTCCGCGCCGTAAGCGACGTTTCGTTTGACCTGCACGAAGGAGAAACGCTCGCGCTGATCGGCGAAAGCGGCTGTGGCAAATCCACTCTGAATCTCGGTCTGATCCGCCAGCTTCCAGCCAATGCCACAATCGACAGCGGCAGCATCCTCTATACGCGCCGCGATGGCCAGATAGTTGACGTGTTGAAACTCAGGCCGCAGGAACTACGTCGTTTTCTCTGGTCAGAAGTGTCGATGGTGTTTCAGGGCGCGCTGAACGCCCTGAACCCGGTGCTGCGTGTTTCCGACGTGGTTTACGATACGGCAAGCGCGCACGGCATGCCCCGCGCCGAAGCGAAACGCCGGGCGCTGGATCTGTTTGCCCGTGTGCGGCTCGATCCTGAACGAGTCTTCAACGCCTACCCGCATGAACTCAGTGGCGGCATGCGCCAGCGCGTGCTGCTGGCGATCAGCCTGCTGCTGCGCCCGCAGATTGTCCTGATGGACGAGCCGACAACCGCAGTCGACATCCTGACACAGCGCTCGATACTGGACGTGCTGGAAAAACTGCGCGACGAACTCAACTTCAGCGTGATTTTCGTCAGCCACGATTTAGCGGTAGCAGCGGAAATCGCCGACACCGTGGCCACCATGTACGCGGGGAAAATCGTCGAACACGGGCCGGTCAACGACGTGTTTTACCGCCCGCGCCATGCCTATACGCTCAGTTTGCTGAATGCCGCGCCCCGCCTCAGCGCCGGCGCGGAAGAACTAGCGAGTATTCCCGGCAGCCCGCCTGACCTCATCCAACCACCGCCGGGCTGCAAATTTCACCCGCGCTGCCGGTTCGCAAGCGATCTTTGCCGCGATAAGGAACCGGAACTGGTCTCCAAAGAGGCGGGCCATCTGGTGGCCTGCCACCACAGCGACGAGGTGCTGGCAACAAGCAGAGAAGTGCGGGCATGACGTCGAAGCCACTTATCGAATTACGCAATGTTTATCGTTCATTCGAGGTCGACGGGCAACACCTTCCGGTTTTGCAGGACATCAACCTCGAGATTCAGCCGAACGAGATTTTGTGCCTCGTCGGCGAAAGCGGCTGCGGCAAGACCACAACCGGCAGGATCATCGCCGGATTGCTGCCCCAGAGCAGCGGCGAAGTGCTGGTGAACGGCCAGCCTCTTAGCGCGTATTCGCGCCAGCAGCAGGCCGAACTCCGTCGTTCGCTCCAGATCGTGCATCAGGACCCGTTCGCATCCCTGAACCCGGCACATACCATCGGCCAGATACTCAGTTATCCGCTCAAACGCCACCGGATGGTTAAAGGCCGGGCCGAGTTACGCCGTCGCATCTGGGAATTGCTGACGCTGGTAGACCTGACGCCGCCCGGCGACATCGTGACGAAATACCCGCACCAGCTTAGCGGCGGCCAGCGGCAGCGCGTCAGCATCGCGCGCGCGCTGACTGTCAACCCGAAGCTGATCGTCGCCGACGAAGCCGTTAGCATGGTCGACGTCAGCATTCGCATCGGTCTGCTGAAAATGCTGCACCGCCTGCGCGAGCAACTGGGCCTGGCGATCATCTTCATTACCCACGATCTGGCGCTTGCCAAATATTTCGCGTGGGAAGGTCGCATCGCAGTCATGTATCTGGGCCGCATCGTGGAAATCGGGCCAACGCCTGAAGTCATCGCGCACCCGGCGCATCCTTACACACGGGCGCTGCTCGCCGCCGTCCCGGAAGCCGATCCGGAAGTGACGCGTCACAAGCAGCATCTGGCGCTGCGTTCCGAAGAAATACCGCGCCTGTCGGAAATCCCCCAGGGCTGCTCGTTCCATCCACGCTGCCCGTTCTTTCTACCGGGCATCTGCGATGCTAAAACGCCGGAATTGCTTCAACCGCCAAATTTCATCCAGTTGGCGCGCTGCACGCCATTGAACGATCAGGGCACGCTGATTCCTTATGAACCGGCACAATATCGTTAGCACAGCGCCCGGCTTTCTGGCGCTCGGTATCCTGATCGGCGGTTGCGGTCTGGCGCTGCTCCTGTTCCAGCAGCCCAACACGCCTGAATTCACGCTTAGCCTGTGCAGCGCCGGCATGGGACTGGCGCTGACGCTGGGCGCGGCCATCCTTATCCGCCGCGGCGCGCGCAACCAGTCTCACTCATAAAACAACAGCCCCGTCTCGGCGATCGGGCTGTTGTCGCTAGCGCTACACGCCGTACGGCGGACATATCAGCGCATCACATCAGAAGGGGCGGCGGACGAACTGGAGCGAGCCTTCCTCAACCCAGCCTGTGACGCCGATGCCTGCGACCGCGACGCGCATCCAGTTCTGTACGCCGTCATGCACCGGCCCCTGTTGAATGATCATCTCACGCCCCGGCTGCACCGTGTAGCCCCATGGGCTGGTCGAGCTTGGCGTATAGCGCAGCCAGGCAAACGGAACGCCAGCGCGCAGGCGAACCACATCGCCAATCTGCCACGTTGGCGGCGGAACCGGCGTCTGATTGCCGGTCACCAGTTCAACAGAATTCTGCTCCACCCAGCCGGTCATGCCATTGCGCGGGTCGCGCATTAGCCACCACCACTGGCCAAACGAGTCCTGGGCCGAACCGCCGACAATGACAAGCTGCCAGCCGGGAAACACGGTATAAATCGGCTCGGTGTTCGGCGTGGGCGCGCCGCGGAACCAGACAAACGGCACGCTCGATCGCACGCGGACGATGTTACCGGCCTGCCAGGGTGCAGCGCCAGGACCGGGTGTGACCGGCGTAGGCGGCGGTGTGGTCGGCGTATGCGTGGGCGTCGCAGTAGCGCACTGCTCCTGCAGCGAGCTAAGCTCCACCCAGTAGTAACCATGGCTCCCCGGCGTGGCGTTCGGCCAGACATATACCCACCACTGCACACCGTCCCAGGCGAGAATCGGCGGGTTATTCAGCGTAACCGTCTGGCCGGGCAGCACGGTTACGGCATGGCGCGAAAACGAAGATGGTTCAAAGCGTAACCAGGCGAATGGAACGCCCGGTCGCAGCGTGTGCGGGCATTGCGCGTTCACAGCCGGCTGTGGCGGTATTTCCTGCGCCGCAACAGCCAGCGCGCCGCCCAGCACGACGAACAGCAGCAAGGAAACGAGAAGCAGACGCGTTCGCACAAGTGAGGTCATGGCAATCGCCTTTCACGTAACACACTTTATCCTATTATGCGATAAAGTTGCGCTTTCTGCTTAACGCTCGGCCTATGTGGAATAACCGCCTCACCGTCGCGCTTCCGGTGTGAAGCCATCTCGTTACCCAGTCTCAGCCGGGCGAGTTGCGCCCGCGTTTCCCGGCGACATTGAAGAAGCCCGGACAATGCCGGGCTTCTCTGTTATTGGACGTCTGATGCTGACGGCGAGGACTGGGGTCTAGCTGGGCACGCACATCGTCTCGGAGAAGTTGAAGTAGTACATCTTGGCCGGATCGTTCACTTCCGGCGCCATGATCTGAAGCATGCCATCGCCAAGATAGTTGAGCGTGTTGCCAAGACCGCTAAATGGCACGCGATTGCGGATGTCCTCCGGGCTGGCTACAAATGCCAGTGTCCCAACACCGTCCGGCCCAACATCCCATACTTCGATACCGCCACCCGCCGCGCAGTAAACCACAAACGGCGCTGCGATATCCTGACCGTTCAGCCGCCCGCTGGTGACAAAGACCAGCGTCACGCTGTTGCCGTTGCTATCGGTCACAACCACTTCCTTCGCGCCACCGCCGTCACTGCCGGTATCGCCGCTGCCAGTGTCACCACCCGTGTTGTCGCCGCCACCAGTGTTGTCACCACCGCTAGTGTCACCACCAGCGTTATCGCCACCACCCGTGTTGTCGCCGCCGGTATTATCTCCACCGCCAGTGTCGTCACCACCGCCGGTATCACCGCCGCCACCGGTGTCTCCACCGCCACCCTGAATGATGTAGTTGATCATATCGACGAGGCTTTCAAAGCCCGTCCACTTGTAGGTATTGCCGTTGACAGTCACCGTACCGCTGTTGGAAGTAATCGCGGAATTGATGGCCTGCTTTTCCGCCTCGGTGACCGTCGTATTCATCATAAACGTCAGCGTATCGTTGCCGGTGTCATCGATATTGTCGTTGGGCCGGCCACCACCGTAGATGGTTCCCGGCACAATCGCACCATCATAGAGGATGATATGGTCATCGCCATCATGGCCGACAATGTCCGTAGACACTCGCCCGTAGTTGTGAATTTCATCGTTGCCCTGATTGCCGTCGATACGCCCGCCATCGGCATCGCCAACGATTCCATAGAAATTGCGCCAGGGGACACCGGGCTTTAGCCCGGTGGGGAATGGCGCTTGCCTCCTTTCCCTTCCCGTGATATAATTAGATTGCTATGAGCAAACAAACCCGACACGCAACCTACAACATCAACTACCACCTCGTCTGGTGTCCGAAATACCGGCGTCCAGTCCTGGCGGGGAATGTTGGCGTGCGCCTGGCCGAATTGTTGCCCGAATACGTCCAGGAGCTTGACGGTG
>QGUR01000354.1 GCA_003242205.1 Chloroflexota bacterium
AAAAGAAAAATTCGCGGGAAAGAACGGGGGGCGTGCCCGGCGGCAGGAAAAGATTGCCCGCCTGCAGGCCCTGACCCAGAATTTGAAAAACCGCCAGCGGATTTCGAGTAATAACCTCCTGCGCAAACACGTTCATGACCGCTGAAGCATCGCCTTCAACCAGCGCGACGGCCGCCAGCGCCCGATCCGGATGCTTGACGACTTCCTCATCGTCCAGATATTGTTCCAGACCGAAGAATTGATCCTGAAGCGCGTGCGTATACTCGTGAACGTAAATGATCTGTTCGAGCAGGCTTAATTCACTTGCCAGCTCTCCCTGCGCCGGAAGAACGTTCATGACCTGTGTATCCGTGTCATAGAAGCCTGCCACCTGCGCGCTGAGCAGAGATAGATAAACGTCACGCAGATCAATTGCCGGCTCCAGCAGGCCGAGCGCGACATAGAAATCGCGATAGCGATCGGCTTCGTCAAGCGGTAATTGCTGGTCGATCGTCTCGCGCAGGTATGCAATCGTCTCTTCGCGCGTCGGAAAAGCGCGCTCCACCGGCTCTCCGTCCAGTTCCCGAAGCTGGCGAGTAATATCTTCCAGCGCGACCATCTGCGCTTCCAGTTCAGGCGTAATCGTCGCCGCTTCCTGAGCCAGTCCCGGCAGCACGGCGAGAAACACCGCCAGCGCAGCCAGCACTATCACACTACGTTTCACGACGTCTCCTTTTCCACTGTTCATGTGAATTACAACCGACATTTTAGCGCATGTTGGTCATTTCTCGATGATTGCCGCTTGTCGCTGGCCTTTACCGGCCATAAAGCCGGTGGCCAAACGGTGTGGTATGCTCAAATACCTCGCCCGACGCGTCCCGGACGTTCTCCGCGCCCACATTCCGGCGAAACCACGTATTCAACGATGCCACAACACGATCATCGACACATTCAACTGCTTGAAGAACTGTCGCTCAACGCCTGGCCTGCCTTGCAGACCGTCGTTTATGATGGCTGGTTGCTGCGGTTTGCCGGCGGCATGTCGCGGCGGGCCAATTCGGTGCAGGTTCTATACCCGTCATCGCGCCCGCTGGATGAGAAAATTGACTTCTGCGAAACGCACTATGAGCGGGCAGGTCTGCCAACTGCCTTCAAGCTCACGGAAGCCGCGCCTGCCGGACTGGATGAACGGCTGGCGCAACGCGGTTACCGGCGCGAAGGCGAAATCAGCGTACAAACTCTCAGTCTTAAAGGCCGTTCCTTTGAGCCCAGCGAACTGGCGACTGTTTTGGAACAGCCGGAGTCAGCGTGGATAGACGAATTCTGCCGCCTGAACCACGAGCGAGCTGCTTTCGCTGGCATTCTTGCCCGCACCCTGGAGTTGATCGCCGTTCAGGCAGCGTTTGTAGCGCTCGCTCGAAATGGCCGCGTAGAAGCGGTTGGTATCGCCGTAGTGGAACGCGAGTACGTTGGCCTGTTTGGGCTGGCAGTTGATGAACGGGTGCGGCGGCAAGGGCTTGGAACGGCGCTTGTGGAAACCTGCCTGTCATTTGGACAACTACAGGGCGCACAATACGCCTATCTTCAGGTTATGGCATCGAACGTACCCGCATTGTCCCTCTATCAGCGCTTCGGCTTCAAGGAAACGTACCGTTACTGGTATCGCCTGAAAGGATGACCCGGACCATTAGAACCGGGTATGAAATTCTGTCAGGGCAGGAAATGTTGCGAACATTACGGTAAAATAGGCTTGTTATTGCATCGTGATCGCCCCGTTCTTTTCTTCTAACTTTCGCTTTTGCTTTGTTGACGATTTAGAACGAATGTTCTAATATACAACTGTGCTTGAAGTTACAGAATCGTTCGTCACGCTTTTCTATGCGACTCCTCGGTGTAGAATTGCGTATAACCCTTGAGAATCAATTGCGATGGCGCTTCAGACCAACTCGATTGGAGTATCCCGCTCGACAAAACGAGCGAATGACATGGCTGCACAGGCAAACACGAAAGCCCGACAGCAGGCGGATGGCTGGAACTATGGGCTGATGCGGTTCCTGCCAGCGTGGATTATTCTGGCGTTGGTGATGAGCATCATGCTGCCCAACCTGCTATCTGCAACATTCGGCGCAGCCGCCGTTGCCGTGACGGAAAGCAGCGCGCTGGTCGAGGCGATTGTAACGGGCAATACCGGGGCCACGACTTCCTCGCGCATTGCGCCGTTGTTCACTGCCGAGGTGCAGCGCTGGGGCGACGATATTAGCCGCTGGGCGGCGCAATACGGCCTCGACCCGAACCTGCTGGCGACGGTAATGCAGATCGAATCGTGCGGCGATTCGACGGTCGCCAGCCACGCGGGCGCGCAAGGGCTGTTTCAGGTAATGCCGTTCCACTTCGCTCCGGGCGAGGTCTACACCGACCCGGAGACGAACGCCAAACGCAGCGCCAACTTCCTGAATGAATGCCTCGCCTGGTCGAATGGCGACCCGAATCTGGCGCTGGCCTGCTATAACGGCGGCCCGTCCGTGTTGCAGCGCCCGTTCCACAACTGGCCAGCCGAAACGCAGCGCTACTACACATGGGGCAGCGGCATTTACGCCGATGCCACCAACAATCGCTCGGAAAGCCCGACGCTGCAAAGCTGGCTCAACGCCGGCGGCTCGAACCTGTGCAACCGGGCAGCGGCGACGCAGGCAGTACAGTAGCCACCATCCCCCCGTCCCCTTTCTACCCTCCAAACGAGGGTTGGAGCAGAGCCGGGGCGTGAGGTTCCCGCCGTTGCAAGCTCACATCGTGCGAATCATGCAAGAGCGGCCCATGGTGGCCGCTCTTTTTGCTTGCAACCCATCCGGCTCAACATCCGTATAAGCCACTACCCAAACGATGTTCGGGCAGGAGGCTGGCCGATGAAGGAGAAACGCAAGAACCGCATGCGCCGCCGCTTCCCGTGGTGGAGCTTGCTGGTAGCTGGCTTTGCCCTTGGCGTCATCCTGACGCTGCTGTTTACGCGCTCCCCGCAAACCATGTCTCAAAACCACGCAGTTCTGCCGCCGCTGGCCGTCGACGATCCCTTGCTGCTGACGGCGACCGCAATTGTTAAGGACGCAACGGCAACAGCTATCCCGGTACTGGATCACGGCAGTTCTTTGACGACGGTTCAGGCTAACCAAGGGGCAATTGACCCGCTTGCCCTGACTGCAACGCGCATTGTCGAGCAAGCCACGGTGCAGGTGGCAGGTTCTTAAAGCTGGCAAACAAAAAGGGTATCCTGCATTCGCCTTCAGGATACCCTCTGAACGCCGTGACCGGCGCGAACCGCAAATCGCGAGTTATCAGGCAGTGGCAGACAGCGCTGTAGCCGGAGCGACGCGAATGCCGGGCCCCATCGACGCTGCCACCACGATACGGCGGATGTACTGGCCCTTAACACCGGAAGGCTTGACTCGATTGACGGCCTCGAGGACAGCCTGAGCGTTTTCAAGCAGCTTCTGCTCGTCAAAGCTCGCCTTGCCGATGGGAATATGCAGATTTCCGGTCTTGTCATTGCGGAATTCCACGCGCCCGGCCTTGATCTCTTCAATCGCGCGGGGCAGGTCTTCCGGCTGCACGACCGTGCCGGCCTTCGGGTTCGGCATCAGGCCGCGCGTACCCAGAATACGGCCGAGACGGCCAACCTTGGGCATCATGCTGGGGACGGCGAGCGTCGCTTCGAAATCCAGCCAGTTTTCCTTCTGGATGCGGGCGATCACTTCGTCGTCGGCAATATAGTCCGCGCCGGCGGCCTGCGCGACGCGGGCGTCTTCACCTTCGGCGAAGACCAGCACGCGCACGGTGCGCCCCAGACCATGCGGCAGCATCACGGTGCTACGTACCTGCTGGTCGCTGTGGCGCGGGTCGATGCCAAGGCGAAAATGCATTTCAATGGTTTCGTCGAACTTCGCGGTCGCCGTTTGTTTGGCAAGCGCGATGGCTTCCGCGAGCGAGTAGTAATTGTCGCGGTTGACGAGTTTTGCCACTTCACGGAAGCGGCGGCTTACTTTAGCCATGGGGTTCCTTCTCCTGTGGTCTTCGGATAGCCTGAGCGGCATCCTCCCACGTATGCGTTAGAGGCGGCGCTGATCGCTACCGCCGGTGCGCTTCGAGCCGGGCTTTAATCGACGACTTCGATGCCCATCTGACGCGCCGTACCCTCGATCTGGCGCATGATCGCGTCGATATTGCGCGTGTTCATGTCGTTCAGCTTGACTTCAGCGATCTCACGCACCTGCTTGCGCGTGATCTTGCCAACCTTCTGCAAGTGCGGCGCGGGCGAGCCTTTTTCGAC
>QGUR01000045.1 GCA_003242205.1 Chloroflexota bacterium
AACGCATAACGATATCTAGTCCGGTTCCGTGGCTCCGGAATTGTTAAAAGAGAGATAGCTGGCGCTGACCCATCCCTGCCCGTCCAGATAAATGACCCGATACCAGCCCGGTACGCGCTCTGTCGCCGTCAGCGTCAGATCATACGGCAGGGTGGTGATGATATTGGCGCTGGTGCTCGTATCCGGCGTTTGGCGCAAGCGAACCTGATGCGTTGTCGTCACGCGGCAGCCTTCAAGCGTTTGCGGAACTTCGCCGGCGGCTGCCTGAGCCGGTGCGGGTACGGCGGGCCGTTCGCCGGTCATGATGACTTTGCCCGCGGTCGTGACTGCGACGCAGGTCCAGCCGGGCGGGCTATCAGGCAGCGGCGCCAGTGCGACCGGTATCGGGCTGAATTCCGCGGCGGATAGGAACAGCACGAGGCCGCTGCCGCTCATGCAGACGCGCGCCGGATTGTCGAAATCGACTACGGATGTTCCGCCCGGCAACAGGCCGTAGATATTGACGGCGTGTATCACCCCTAGGCCGAGCACATCGGGATGGCCAATCTCTGCCGGATCGCGCAGGAACGCGCCGTCGAGCGCCATAACGGTGCAGAAGGTATTGCCGGTCAGCCCGTTTTGCGTCACGTTCCCCGTGGCATCGGTTCCGAGTAACAACCCGCCGCTCTGTCCGGATAGATTGTCACAGATAAAAGTTTCGGCGAGGGCTACCGGCAGGCTGGCCGGAGCGCCGGTCGACGACTTTCCGGCATTCTCGTCGTTATCCGGCAGCGCCGGCGTTGCCTGCGTGGCGAAGCGCAGACTGATCGTATGGCCGGATGCCGTGCCGATGGTCGCCGGGCTGTTTTCAGGCAGGCCGAGCTTCAGATTGACCGTCCGGATGACGTTATGCGAATGCCCGGCCAGCGCTGTCATGGAAAGATGGGCTTCCGCGCCGTTTGAAGATCCGGCGGCAAATTCGAGCATTTGCGGATTGGGGTCCAGCGCCTCGTAGTCATGGCCGCTTGAGGCCGTGCCGGTGAGTTCGTCGCTCACGCTGAACGCTAGCGGACTATCGAGCGTGCCGCCGCCTGCGATGGATAGCACAATGCGAACATCGAACGTTACGTCTGCGCCGGCGATGTCAACCGTGCTGGCGGTATCCGCGAAGGTGATGCTGATGCCATCATCGTCTTCGATCGTCACGGTATGCGTGTCCGGCGTCCCTAACGTAACCTGTCCGCTTGCATCCTGAACGTTTTGCAGCGTGAGGATGATTGTTTCATTGCCTTCGATGTCGAAGTCGCCGGTTATGGATAGCGTGATGTTCTGAGCGTCGCTTCCTGAACCGGCGGCAAAGGTGAGTTGCGTCGTTTGAAGAACAAAGTCACTGCTACTGGCGGACCCGCCGGTCACCACCACGTCTACGGTAACGGGCTGCGTGAGCGTGCTTCCCGCCGGCAGCGTCAGCGCCACCTGAACGAAGTGCGTGCCCGTTTCGGCTGTCGTGCTCGATGTGGCGGCGAAGGCGATGGTCGCGCTGTCATCGTCTTTGATCGTCAGCACGTGATGGTCGGGTGTGGTCGTGGTCGCCGGGCCTGATGTCACTGCAAGCGCCAGCTCGATCGTTTCATCGCCTTCGACCAGTTGATCGTCGTTGATGGTAACGCCGACCGGTTGCGTTGCGCCTGAGACGGAGTTAGCGCCAAAGATGACGATCAATGGGCTGGTGAAGGTGAAGTCGTCGCCGGGAGTTGCCGAGCCGCCCTGATAGGACACCGAGGCGACGACCGGCACGGCCAGCGACGGCGCGGCGGCAGTCGTTCCGGTAAGCGCGAGCGTCACTTCAACCTGATGCGTTGCGTTGCTCTCTCCGCTGGCGGTGGAGGACGCGGCAGACGCAAAGTGTACTGCTGCGCTGTCGTCGTCAGGAATCGTGAGCGTGTGTGACTGTTGCCCGCCCAGACTGACCTGTCCCGCCGGGCCACTGATGCCCGTAAGTTGCAGATTGACGGTTTCACTGCCCTCGACCAGCGAGTCGTCAATGACGGTGATGACGAAAGGCTGTGACGCGCCGCTGGTGGAACCGGGTGGGAACGTAACCTGCGACGTGGAAAGCGTGAAATCGCTGCCTGCTGTGGCCGTGCCCGGAGAAGCGGCGGCACTGATATCAGCCGTTAGCGTAACATCGGGCGCGAGCGTGCCGGGATCGGTGGTCGTGCTGTTGACTGTCAGGATCGTGTTCACCATCGTAGACGCGGCGCTGGCCTCGCTCGATGACGTGCTGGTTGCGCTGGCGAACGCCACCTGAGCCGTTTCATCGTCGGTAAGGGTGATCGTGGCGCTCGACGCCGCGCCTGTGGTAGCCGGGCCGCTATCGACCTGTAGCTCAAGCACCAGCGTTTCATCGCCTTCCAGCAGCCCATCGTCGGTTCCAGTCAGTGTCAGCGTCCGGGTTGCGCCATCAACCGAACCGGCGTTGAACGTCACCTGCGTTACCGGCAAAGCATAGTCATTAGCGCCAGCTGAGCCACCCGACGCGGTGACGCTGGCTACGACCGGGACGGGCAGCGAACTGCCTTCGGGCAAGGACAGGATGATGGCGATGTCATAAGAACCACTCTCGCTCACGCTGGCAGAGGCCGAGGCGAAGGCAACGGTTGCCTGATCATCATCCTGAATCGTCACCGTATGGAAAGCGGGCTGCCCAAGGGTGACGTCGTTCGACGTCAGTTTCAGTTCAACCGTTTCATTGCCTTCAACCTCGTTATCGTCGATAACGGAGATGGTGACCGTCTGTGTCAGGTCGCCGGTTGCAGAAAACGTGAGCGTGGTTGGGTTATTGAACGTATAGTCTGTACCAATTGTCGCGGTTCCCGGTGTATCGGCCAGCGCCACCTGAACGGACAGGGAGACGTCCGGCGCAATACTCGGCGTGTCTCCTGTTGTGCCCGTGAGCGTCAGTTCGACCGCGACCTCGTGGGCGGGTTCGTTTGCCTCGGCGCCGGTGGTGCTTGAGGACAGTGCGAAGGCGACCTGCGCCGTTTCATCGTCGGTGAGCGTCACCGTCGTCGATGTGGTTGTGCCGGGAGATGCCGGTCCGCTGGAGACTGCCAGACTCAGCTCGATCGTCTCATCGCCTTCCAGCAGTGCGTCGTCAATGCCGGTCAATGAGATGTTCTCGGTCGCGCCATCCTCGGAACCGCTGGAAAAGATCACCTGCGTCGTGCCGAGGTTGAAGTCACTGCCATCCGTCGCGGTTCCTCCGGTGACGGTCACATCGACGGTCACAGGCCTTTCAAGCGCGCCGCCGTCCGGCAGGCTGAGTTTGATGCCAATGGTCGATGTGGCGGCTTCACCGGCGCTTGTGGCTGCTGAGGCAAAACTCACGCTTGCGCTGTCATTGTCCTGGATCGTCAGTGTATGCTGGCCCGGTATGGCAACGGTCGCCGGGCCAGAGGTCACGGACAGTGCCAGTTCGACCGTTTCGTCGCCCTCGACCAGCGAGTCGTCGATCAACGTAAGGTGGGAAGATTGCGATGCGCCCGACGTCGAATTGGCCGGGAAGGTGACAGTTGGCGGGCTGGCAAGTGTGAAGTCGCTGCCCTCGGTGGCCGAACCGCCCTGATGGACAACCGAAGCCGTAACCGGCACGGCCAGCGCGGGTGTCGTATTGGCTGTGCCGTTGAGCGTCAAGATTACCGGGATATCGTAAGTGGCGTTGCTCTCGCCGGTTGTAGACGTAGGCGATTGGAATTGAACCGTCGCCGTGTCATCGTCGGGAAGCGTGACTATGTGTGACTGCTGAGCGCCCAAACTCACCTGACCCGCCGGCCCGTCAACGGATATGAGGCTGAGATTGATGCTCTCGTCGCCTTCGACCAGCGAGTCGTCGATCACGGTCAGCGTTACGTTCTGAGTGAGCTGACTCGTCTCATTGAAGGTGAGCGTGGCCGGGCTTGCAAACGTGTAATCGCTTCCGGCCGAGGCTGTTCCGGGCGCGCCGGCCAGACCAAGCTCCACGTCGATGGAAACGCCCGGCGCGATGCCCGGCTCGTCCCCGGTTGTGCCGAGGAGCGTCAGTTCGACCGCGACCTGATGATCGTCCTCGTTCGCTTCCGCCGTTGTCGTGCTCGAAGCCAGCGCGAAGGCTACCGTCGCGGTTTCGTCATCCGAGATTGTGATCGTGGTTTCCGCAATGGGGTCAATGGTCGCCGCTGCGCCAGAGATTTGAAGCTGAAGCACGATGGTTTCATCGCCTTCCAGCAGTGCGTCGTCGATCCCCGTGACCGTGATGGTTCGGGTAGCGCCGTCCGTTGCGGTCGTGTCGAAGACCACATTCTGCGTCGAGAGAGAGTAGTCAGTCCCGAAAGCGGCGGTGCTGTCTGCTTTGGGGGCGATATCGACGGAGATCGGCTGTGGCAACGGCTCCGGCGCTGGCCAGTCAAGCTCGATGGCGATTTGCGCCGACCCCCCTTCGGTCAACGCGACCTGCTCGGTCTGGAACGACACGGACGGTGTTGCCGTGACGGGTTTTTCTTCGGTGGTGAAATTAAGAACGAAGTCGGCTGCCATCGGCGTGGGATCACCGTCCCGGTCGACGACGCTAGCCGCTGCCAGAGTAAGCGTGCATTGCGCGTTGTATGGCAAAGGCGCGTCCGGCGTCAGGGTAATGGTCGTCTGGTCCGAAGCCGGCAGGCCAGTTATGCTCACAGGGTTACCGTTGCAAAGCAGGGTTGCATCCGCAACGTCAACGGCTTCGCTGAAGGTCAGCGTGAGTGCGCTGTTCACGCCGACATCCGTCGCTCCGTTGCCGGGCGTCGTCGTTATGACAGTTGGCGCGTCGTCGGGCGGTTGTGGCTGGTCGCAGGTGACGGAGATGTCGTCAATGCCGATCCATTCACCCATTCCGAATTCCATGTTGACCATGATGATACGGACCTGTACCTGCGCCTGATCCAGCGCATCGGAGGGCAGGTTGGCACTGACGGGCGTGACTTTTGACGCGCTTTCAGGTTCGCTTGCGTCTTCGACATAGCCTTCGGGCAGGTTAACGAAATTGCCTGTTGTTCCGACCCGGTATTGAAGCGCGACCTGTGAATTGGCGTCATAAAATACGTCAAGATCGCGGAGCAGATAGCTGATGGTAACGCCGGTTGCGCCCCGCGTGTCGAGGTGCAGGACCAGATGTGGCGCGGGAACGCTGTTCGACGGCCTCATGGCGACCACCGGATCGTCCAGCTCAAGCTCGAAAAAGCCCCCTGCAGTGTTGGGGGGAGTTACATTAGCGATGATGTGAACCTCATCGGTAGCCGCGGTTGGCTGTAGTAAGTCCCGTGGATCGCGGTTGCCGGGCAGTGTTAGCCCTACGCCCTTGTAGCCGATTATTCCCGGAACGCCCGACCAGTCGTGATTGACCGTGATGAGGTCGGGATCGCTCCAGTTCTGGTTCAATGGCGTAGTGCAAACAGGAATGTAGGATGTATCGGCTAGCGCTATGTCGGGTGCGGAATGCCAGAAAAGCGCCAGCAGTAGGACAAGTGTGATTGCAATGGAGCGCAGCTCGAAGGCCGCAGACAGGAAGGAAGTCATTAGGTAATCTCACATCGCGCTCCAGAAGGGCGCTGGGGCGCGCAGCAATGAAAAGCTCCCTGATAAGGCAGCTGCTAATCATAAGTCATGTCGATAGTATCACCTGCGAGTGTTACGCGACTAGTAAAGAAACATGCCCTGACGAAAAATTTACGGAATTAAGACGCGGGTGCGCCCTACGTCATGGCAGGTGAAGAGATAGCCTGGCAGCGGTTCTGGCGATGGAAAGGATGCGCCGGCGAGGCGGCGCGCTAGCTTTCCCGGCGCAGGGCAGACGCCCAGCCTTCGGGGATGTGCTCGCCGTAGTCGATGGATTTCGCGCCGAGAAAACTCGCCAGCTCGCGGATCGCCCCGGCGACGGCAGCGCCTGTGCGGTCATCCAATGGCGCGATTGGCTCAGCGTAGACAGCATTGACCTTCAGGACTTTGTGTTTGCGATCCATCAGCGGGTCGATGCGCCCGATCAGACGGTCGCCACGCAGAATGGGCAGCACGTAATAGCCGTACTCGCGCTTGGCCTTCGGCACGTAGATTTCCACACGGAAGAAGAAGTCGAACAACTGCTCCGTGCGCGCCCGGTCGCAGATCAGGTTGTCGAACGGCGATAGCAGGCGGGTTTCCGCATGATCGTCGCGCCGCTCCAGTTCGTCCAGCAGTTCGACATAATCGCGATGTAAATACCAGACGCCGGGCCAGAACCGGCCAGCTTCGCCAATCTGAACGCGCTCGATGCGTCCCTGCTGTTCCAGACGGCTGAGGGCAGCGGCCATGCCCGGATAGCGATAGCGCGTGTAGTGATTGTTGATGTGCTTCGCCGTGCCGACGCCCAGCGCTTTCAGGGCTTTCTCGACCGAGCGTTCGACTCGTTCATCGTCCGGCAGCGTGTAACGAGGCGTCCACTCCGGCAGCGCGCGTTCGGCCAGATCCCACACCTTTTGCCCACCCCTGCGCCCGACAACCATGATCTGACCGCTGATCCATAGCCACTGGATCATCTGGCTGACATTGCGGTTTGACGTCCAGCCGCTGGAGTACCAGTCGGTAAACGATTTGTCCTCAAAGTCGCGCGACATCAGCGGGCCGCGTTCGGCCAGCGTCTCCAGAATATGCCGGCGCAGGTCGTCGTTGGCCCGCACCCACTCATGGCCGTTGTTGCGGTGGTGGTGCATGTGCGCGCTGTGAATCGGATAATCTTCGGTCAACACGATGGAAGCGGCGTGCGCCCAGTATTCGAACAGGCAACGCTCGCGCCAGAGCAGGTGGTCGAGATGTTCGCCGGCAAAGGGGCCGAGGCGACTCCACAACACAAGCTGGTGGCTGCGCGCGACGGCGCTGATCGGATCAAGCTGGATACAGCCAAGCTGCCGGAAGACCTCGAGGACGGCGTCGGGGCTTGTTTCGCCATGTTGTGGCCGGTCAAGCCACTGGGCGGCAATGGCCAGCCGCCGGGCTGCCTGTGGGGAAAGGGTACGTGGGGCGCGTGCTGTCATGTCAGTTCGCCTCCGGGCTTCACAGAGCAGAATAGGCTGTGCGTGATTGTAACCGGATTAGAACAGATGTGCAATTAGTGCTCTAATCCGAGGCAGGGGCCGGATATTTCATATTATCTGGAGGCGGGGGAAGCGATCAGGGCACGCTGCCGTGACACACAACAAACTAAGGGTATCGTCGATACCCTCAAACTGGCTTCACGCACAGCCTATCGCACTATTTCTGCTCGGTACGCGAACCGACTTCCACCATCGGGCGTGGCGCGGGAGCCGCGTACGATGCCTGGGCTGCTGGCGGCGAGGATACCTGCGCGGCAGCGGGCGCGGTTTCGCTGGTCGCACCGACCGAGTTGATGCCGTTGCGGACGACCGTCATCGCCTTCGACAACTGCTGCTCCAGGTTCGACAGTACGCCGAGCACGTAGTTGTCCGCATCCCGCATGATTTCCGCAGCTTCCTGATGCGCCTGCTCGACGATGTTGGCGGCGCGGTTTTGCGCGGCCTGAACCATCGCTTCGCGGTCGATCATTTCATTGCTGCGCTCGCGCGCCTGCTGCACGATGCGGGCGGCTTCCTCGTTGGCCTGGGCGAGAATGCGGTCGCGCTGCGCCAGAACGCGCGCGGCCTTTTCAATCTCTTCCGGTATCGAAATTCGCATTTGATCGATGAGTTCGAGTGCGCGTTCCTCATCGATCATCGTAAATCTGCTGAAGGGTACATGCCGCCCTTCATCGATCAGGTCTTCCAGCCGGTCGACCAGATGCTGAATATCCATACCTTCCCTCCCTCCTTAGTCCCTGATACTGTAGGAATAACCGGGACTGTTGTGGCTGGCGCGCAACTCGGCGAAACGTCTGGCCAGCGCCTCCGCGACGTGCGGCGGAGTCATGCTGGAAACATCGCCGCCGTACTCGGCAATTTCACGGATGGTACTGGAACTGATGTAAACGTGCTTTTCATCCGTCATGATGGAAACGGTTTCGATTTCTGGCGCCAGCTTCTTGTTCGCCAGCCCCATACGAAATTCCGCCTCAAAGTCCGAGAATACGCGCAGCCCGCGCACGACGACGATTGCGCCAACTTCTTTGGCAAAGTCTACAGTGAAACCGGAAAATTGCGCAACCTTGACGTTTTCTACACCTTCGAACGCTTTACGGGCCATTTCCACCCGTTCTTCTATGGTGAAAAGCAGACGCTTTTTGGGCGTCTCGAAAACGCCGACCACCACTTCATCAAAAATGCGCGCGGCTCGCATGGCGATGTCGATATGCCCGTTGTGTATCGGGTCAAACGAGCCGGGATACATCGCGCGTACGTGCATCGTACTCTCCAGTGTAATCGCGTTAACGACTTAATGTTATGTCAATTCTGTAAACCGCGCGAATACCCTGCACGCCGCGCGGGTTCTGGCTACGAGTGTAGTGGGAACCGGCTGTAGCGCAAGTGGCAGGGTTTATCAGTTTCGAAATATAGCTTGTCATGCGCTAAAATGAGACCATAAGCGCCTGATCCTCCCGGTTTGTGTGCTCATGACAACAACGCTTACAACTGCAGAAAAGCTGCAACGCCTGCACTGGAACACCGCCCTCAATGCAGCCAACAGTGTTTTTGGCCAGTTGACCTTCTTCGGCCCTGCCTGGGTGCTGTTTCTGAGCGAACTGCAGTTCAGTAACACTCAAATCGGTTTTCTGCTTTCGCTGCTGCCGTTTACCGGCCTTGTCGCGCTGGTGGCAGCGCCAGCGGTTTCCCGTTTCGGCTACAAACGCACCTTCGTGACATTCTTTGGCATCCGAAAGCTGCTGACGGCAGGGCTGCTGCTGGTCCCGTGGCTGCTGACGCAAACGAATATCAGCGTCGTTCTCGTGTACGTTACCGTGATCGTCGCGGGTTTTGCTCTGGCGCGCGCGATTTCCGAAACGGCGATGTATCCGTGGCAGCAGGAGTTCATTCCCAACTCGATTCGCGGGCGCTACGCGGCGGTGAATGACATTGCGGCGCGCCTGACCGGCATTTTGTCCGTCGCGGTAGCCAGTTTCATCCTCGGCCTTTCGGACGGCATCGATCGCTTCATGCTGCTTTTCGCGATTGGCGTGGCGTTTGGGGTGATCGCGGTGTGGTTTGCGACGCACATTCCCGGCGGCGCGCCACCGGAGGACGCGACGGCGAGCAAGACGTCCTACCACGATCTGCGCCGCGTGCTGCACGACCGGAACTTCCTGTTTTACGTTGGCGGTCTGGGCCTGCTGACGATTGGCGTGACGCCATTTTCGTCGTTTCTGCCGCTGTTCCTGCAGGAGCAGGTCGGCCTGCCGGACAGCCGCATCGTGCTATTGCAGATCGGTACGCTGGTCGGTGGTTTGTTTTCAACCTATCTGGTGGGCTGGGCGACGGATCGTTACGGCAGCAAGCCGCTGATGATGCTCGGCCTGTACGTCAAGATTCTTGTGCCGGTAGCATGGCTGCTGACACCGCGCTCGTCTGACCTGAGTCTGCCGTTCGTGCTGCTCGTTGCCCTCATCGCGGGTAGTACGGATATTGCGTGGGCCATCGGTTCGGCCCGCCTGCTCTTCGTCAAGGTCGTGCCGGCGGAGAAACGATCCGAGTACATGGCGGTCTATTACGCTTCCATGGGGCTGATCGGCGGTTTGGCGCAGGTCTTTGGCGGGCAACTGCTCGACTTCACGCAGGGATTGTCGGGGCAGTTTTTGATCTTCGAGGTCGATCCCTTCTTTCCGCTGTTCGTGCTCGGCTTTGTGCTGACGGCCATCAGCGCGTTTTTATTCCACCGCGTGCAGGCCGATAGCCCGATGAGCATGGGCGAGTTCGCCGGGCTGTTCGTTCATGGCAACCCGGTGCTGGCCCTCGAGTCGCTCTTCCGTTACTACCGCGCGCGCGACGAGCGAGAAACGGTCGTCATGACCGAGCGGCTGGGGATGACGAAAAGCCTGCTCACGGTTGACGAATTGCTGGAAGCGCTGAAGGACCCGCGCTTTAACGTGCGTTTTGAAGCCATCATTTCGATTGCGCGCATGGAACGCGATCCCCGGTTGACCGACGCCGTCGTCCAGATTCTCGACGGCACCGAGATTTCGCTGGCGGTAATTGCCGCATGGGCGCTTGGGCGCATCGGCGACGAGCGGGCGGTCGAAGCACTGCGCGCCGGACTCAATGCGCCATATCGTTCGATACAGGCGCACTGCGTCCGGTCGCTTGGCACGCTGCGCGATGTCGAAAGCGCCCCGCTGATTCTGAGTCGCCTGCAGTCTGAAACGGATAAAGGGCTGCGCGTCGCTTATTCCTCGGCGCTTGGCAATATGCGCTACACGCCGGCGACGCAGACGCTGCTTGAAGTGCTGGCCCAGACCGAAAACGAAGGTGCGCGGCGGGAACTGGCGCTGGCGCTGGCGCGCATCACCGGAGACGAGCATTACTTCATCCGGCTGCTACGGAACGTCAGGCAGGATAAAGGCACGGCGCTGGCACGGGCTCTTACCGCGATCGGAAAGCTATACCGGCGGCGCGGCGAGGAACTGGCCGGGGCGATCCGGGCCTGCGCCGACGTTTTTGCCCGCGACAATTTTGTTGAAGGTAGCCGCCTGCTGGCGCAGGTCATTGCGTTGATGCCGGTGGACAGCTATCCGGCGCATATGTCCCTGATTCTGCGTGAGTGCGCGGCGCAGCTTGAAGCGCAGAACGGCGAGCGCGAGGAATATCTGCTGCTGGCGCTGCACGTGCTCGATGCAGCCGCGCCGTAGCACCCGGCCCTGCTGCTGCTGTCTGCCCGGTCGATTGTGCTCGAACGCGGCGCTGCTCGTCATCCAGATAGCGCCAGCCCGGTAGTGGTTGGAGGGCTTGCCATGCCGAACAGACCTGCCATTCACCGGCTTTCGCGCGCTCGCCAACTGCGTTCGCTTCTGGTTCATCTGCGGCTGCACTTTCAGATTTTACTGTCGCCGATTTTTCTCTGGGGTTTTTATCTGGCGGGTGGAACGCCAGATGTCCGGTTCTGGACCGCTTTTCTGTCGCTGCACGTCTTCCTCTATGGCGGCGCGACGGCTTTCAATTCCTTCTATGATCGCGATGAGGGGCCGGTCGGCGGGCTGGCTACGCCGCCGCCGGTCACGCCGGAACTGCTGCCGTTTTCGCTCATCATGCAGGCCACCGGCGTGTTGCTGGCCGCTGCCGTTGGCGTGGCGTTTCTGGCGCTCTATCTGGCGACTTTTATGCTGTTCGCGGCGTACTCGCATCCATCTACGCGGCTGAAGGGACGGCCTGTCGCCGGGTTAGTCGCGGTGGCGCTGGGGCAGGGCCTTATCGCCGGTCTCTGCGGCGTGGCGGCGGCAGGCAGCTTGGCGGCCCTTTCGACGCTGGACTGGCTTGGGCTGCTGGGGGCGGCAGGCATGACGACCGGCTTCTATCCGATCACACAGCTCTATCAGGTGCGGGAAGACCTTGCGCGTGGTGATGTCACCTTCGCTGCCTGGCGCGGCGCGCGTGGCACATTTCGCTTTGCCCTTGGCCTGATGGGGCTGTCGGCGCTGCTGCTGTCCGCCGTCTTTCTAGTGATGTTCGGCCCCGGGCTGGCCGCGCTGCTGGCGACGTTCTGCGCTGGCTTGTTAGGGACGCTCTGGCGCTGGAGCCACCGCTATGATCCCGAAGCCATACTCGCAAACTACAGGCAGGTTATGCGATTGCATCGCGTGATGAGTCTGGGCTTCCTCGCCATGCTGCTGGTATTGATCTTCGCGTAGTCAAAGGAGGCAGCGAAATGAAAACGCGCTGGCAGATGCAGGTACGAGCTACTGCCAGCGCGGAGCTAGATCACCTGTTTGCCACGCCTTAGTTCACCGGCTCGGTAACGCCATCACGGTCGAACGCAGCCAGCATATCGTAGACCGGCGTCAACTGCTGGTAGGCCGCTTCGAAGACCGGCAGCAACTCGGCGTAGCGGGCCACGGCTTCGGGGCGCGGCTCGATGATCTCGCTGTCCGGGTTCATGCGCTCGGCCATCTCCCAATCTGTATAGAGGCCGACGCCGATGCCGCCTGCCACCGCCGCGCCCATCGAGGGCGCTTCGCCGAGAATGGCAGGGCGATGGACCGGGACGCCGAAAACATCGGCCATCATCTGGTTCCAGAACCGGCCTTTTGCGCCGCCGCCGATCACTCGGATCTTCTCGATTGACACGCCCTGTGCGGTGAAGCAGTCCATGATCACGCGCAGGTTCAGCGTCACGCCTTCGAGCACGGCGCGGAGCATATCGGCCTGCGTGTGTCGCATGGTCAGGCCGATGAAAGCGCCTCGCGCCAGCGGGTTCCAGCGCGGCGAGCGCTCGCCGAGCAGATAGGGCAGATAGATGAGGCCTCTGGCCCCGATTGGCGACTGTTCCGCCGCTGCGTTCATCAGTTCGTAGACGTCCGCCTTTTGCTCGCGCGCCGTCATTACCTCCAGCGGCGCAAGCTGGTTACGCGCCCACTGGTAGGATGCGCCTGCTGCCTGCATGGTGCCGGTCGGCGTCAACATCTCTGGAATAAGATGGGCGAAGGTGAACGTGCGGAGGGTCGGGTCAAAAACCGGGCGGGGCGTAGCGATGCCGATCCACGACGAGGAACCGATGTAAGCGTAGGCCTGTCCCTCACGAACGACGCCCGCCCCAATCGCCGCGCACGGGCCGTCGCCACCGCCTAATACCACCGGCGTTCCCGCCAACAGCCCGACTTCATCCGCGACTTCGGGCCGGATTTCCCCGGCGATGTCGATCGAGCGCCGGACTTCGGGCAGCTTTTCCGCGTCGATTTCGGCTGCTTCGATCAGCCGTTCAGACCACTGCCAGCGGTTGATGTCATACAGGTTCATGCTCGAACCATCGGACGGCTCGGTGACAAAAACGCCGGTTAGCCGCGCCGTGATCGCGTCCTTGACATGGACGAAACGGTAGGCGTCGCGGTAGATGTCAGGCCTGTTCTGGCGCAGCCAGAGGATTTTGGCCAGCGAATACGAGGCGCTCAGCCGGTGGCCGGTGATGCGGTACACGTCCTCCGGGTCGATCCGTTCGCGCAGCCACTGTTCCTGTGCAACCGAACGGGTATCGGCCCAGATAATGCCTTTGGCCAGAGGCCGGGCATTGCGGTCGAGCGGAACGCAGCCCATCATCTGGCCGCTGAAGGTCACGCAGGCGATTTCGTGTCTGGGAACGCCGGTTTTGGCCAGCAACTCGCGCGTGGAGGCGCAAACAGCCTGCCACCAGTCCTCAGGATTTTGCTCGGCCCAGCCGGGGCGCGCGTACTCGGTTTCGTAGCCGTAAAAGGCACTACCAACGAGCGTCCCTTCACGATCGTAGAGCGTTGCCTTATTGCCGGTCGTGCCGAGGTCGTGGGCGATGACATAGTTTCGGCTGGCCATGATGTTCTCCCTCAGAGGTGCTGGTTCTGGTGTCCTGCCCGCGAACGCGCCGGGCAGGACGTTTCCATATCAGGCATGGCGTGGGGCTGGCGCGGGGCTTTCGACGCTGCGTTCGACCGGGATACGCTGCCAGTCCTGCTCGAAGCCCTCGATCGATGCCTGCGTCAGCGGGCTGTCAAACAGCTTCCGGAAGACGTCGTAGAAGACGACGACGGCGCTTGCGCCCGCCAGTAGCGCGGCTTCGGACTGAAAGGGCGTGCGGACGCTGGCGGCGACAATGCCGGTCGTGACACCCTGTTGGCGGTACAGACCGGCGATCTGGCTGATCAGGTTCAGCGCGTCTACGCCCGCATCCTGAATCCGTCCCAGATATGGAGCAACGTAAGCGGCCCCGGCTGCTGCGGCCATGAAGGCCTGATTGACGGTCGTCACCGCCGTCACCAGCGGTCGCAGCCCTTGTTTGGCGATCTGGTGGGCCGCGGCGATACCGTCATGCGTGGCGACCAGCTTCGGCTGGATGAGGGGCGAAATCTGTCGCAGCGCCGCCAGTTCGGCCAGATAATCGTCGGTTGTCGGGCCGTGAAGCTGGACGTACACCGGGACATTGACCCGGCGGCAAACATCGTCGACGACCTGTTCCAGCGTTCGCCCATCCGCCGTCCAACTGGCGATGAGCGTCGGGTTGGTGGCAATCGCCGCCGCGAGGCCGCTGTTGGCAGCGGCGGCCACTTCTTCAATCGTACCGGAAATCCATAACTCCATCGCTTATGCTCCCTTTCCGTGCTCGCGCAGTTCACGAATGGTGTCCAGCGTCGAGCGTGTGAGTCTTGTAATGGCGGCGAAATCGCCCGCCTTGATCCAGTCGCTGCGAATCAGGCGGCTGCCGATCCCGACCGCGACCACGCCTGCGCTGAACCACTCGCGCAGGTTGTCGGCATCGGGCGTCACGCCGCCTGTCGGCATGATGCTCGTCCACGGCCGCGGCCCGCGGATGTCGCGGACGAACGCCGGCCCGCCGGCGCTGCTGCCGGGAAACAGTTTCACGACCTCGACACCCCATTCCTCGGCGCGCGCGATTTCGTTGACACTGCCGCAGCCCGGCAGGTAGGGCACTTTGCGGCGGTTACAGAGCCGCGCAATCTCTTCGTTAAAGGTCGGGCCGACGATGAAATTTGCCCCATGAGCGAGAAACAGCGCGGCAGTTGGCGCATCCTCGATCGAGCCTGCGCCGATGATCAGATCGGGCGCGCTGGTGGCGGCCTGTTTCACAAGCGCGCTGAATACTTCGATGGCGAAGTCGCCCCGGTTAGTGAACTCAAGCAGGCGGCTGCCGCCTTCGGCCAGAGCGCCGGCGATCCGAATGGCGATGCCGGCGTCTGCCTGATGGAACAAGGGAACCATGCCATCTTCGTAGAGCGTATTAAGTACGGTCATGCGGCTGAAACGCGCCACGATCAATGCTCCTAACGTGAGGCACAGCGTGAACCCGGCGTCGCGCTGTGCGGACAACCATTCGGCACGGAAGCTGGATGTGACCCTGCGGCCGGCAGATTGTTCGGGCGAGATGCGACCATTGTAACGTGCCGGCGCTACAGCCTGCATCCCGCTTTGTAGAGCACTGTATCCTCTCGCGCATACAGTCGCAAGATGATGGATGGCCTGTCGAATGGGACGGGTGACACGGGAAGAAAAGTCTTAGACTGGAGCGAAAAAAAGCGGGGCGCAACGCCTGCGCCCCGCTGCGGTTGAAGCCGGTTACTGTTCGAGGGTGGCGTGACCCCACACGCGCGGGTTGCCCTGAATCTGCGGCCATGCGCTCCAGGCGGTGCGCGCTTCGTTGCAGTTCTCGCCAACAGCGGCGTCAGCCTTGTCGCAGTCGTAGAGCAGGACGTTGAAGCCAATCGTATCGCCGGGCTGCACGTCGCCGGGAACCGCGTTCCAGGGGATGGCGACTTCCAGACGATAGCCGCTATCCGTACGTGCAGAGGCGACCTGCATATCCGGCGCGGTCAGGCTGATGACACCCTGATTGGCGTCGGCGTCGCGTTCGGCCTGCACGTTACCCTCGGTATCGAAGGGGAAGATGCCGGTCTTGAAGGTGGTCAGGGTATGCTCGCTCGCGCCCGGTCCCTGCGGGTCAATCGTGATTTCGACCGAGTCGCTGCGCCAGTGGCCCTTGATGTCGTTCGGCGCGATGTTGGAAACCACCGTGTCGTCGATCACTTCGACGGCGACGTACAGGAACTGATCGTCATAGGCGACGCGGAAGCTGCCTGTCAGGTCTTCAGGGCCGGTCGTTGTGCCTTCCCACAGGTTGTCGAACGGAATGTCGTAGCTGGTCTGGCCTTCGTACTCGCTCAGATCGCCGTCGATCTGCGGCGTCGCGGTAGCGCGCGGTACGCTCAGCGTGGGTACGACCTGAATCGTTCCCGCGTCGCTCAGCTCATAGTCGCCATAACTGGCGGTTACCGTGACCGGGAACTCGCTCTGTTCCATGTCTGCGGGGATGCTGGCCGGCACGTTGACCGTGATGCTTTCGCCCGCCGGCACAGTCACCTGCCGCTGGGCTTCTTCGAGCGTGACGTCCGGGTTGTCGACGCTGACATTGATCTCGACGTCAACGTCTTCGTCGGAGCGGTTGGTCAGAATGACGGGCAGCACACCCGTTTCACCCGCGCCAATTGCGATCTGGGTCGGCGCGAGCTGAAGCAACTGCTGCAGGCCGACGCGCTGCGTCCACTCGCGGTAGATCTGCACCGACTGGATGGGCTGGAGTTCGACCGAGACTGGCGGCGTCACGCGCAGCGGCGCGCGTTTGTCCGCGCTGCGGCTGACTCCGTTGGCATCGGTGGCCTCAAACCGCCCAACCAGAATCTGCATGTTTTCCACATCGGCGTCATCGGGTACGGTGACCGTAAAGAGCGCCTGCGCTGTTTCTCCAACCGGAACATCAACGGCCTGGCTCTCACCCTCTACTGTCCAGCCTTCCGGCGCTTCCAGACCCAGGGTGAGGTCAGCGAGGTCGATGTCGCTATTGTTGCGGAAAGTGACTTCTACGGTCAGCTCGCCGCCTTGGCTGACATAAAACATGCTGGGCCGGACCAGTAGCTCGACGCCGGCAGGGGCTTGGTCGATGCCGCTGGTAATGCCCGCCAGCAGATCGGTTTCCTGTTCAGCCGTCGGCAAGACGCTGGCGGCCAGCGTGAAGGTTTCCGGTTGCAGACGCCGCCCCGACGGCGGCACCGTGTACGACGCGTCGAAGCCCTGGCTGCGATAGAGGCGTAGCGCGCTCGCTTCCAGATCGGCATAGGTCATGTAGCGGCTGGGCGAGTACTCGTTGGTCGGAATTTCGACCACTGCCGATTCAAGCCCTGCGCCGCCATAGGCCAGCGCGTAATACAGCTTCTTGGGCTGCCAGGGTTCAATGAACTCTTCTTCAATCTGCTCCGGGAAAGCGTTGGGATCGCCAGCCAGGAAGAAAGCTTCAGTGGCCAGCTTCGCTACATACTGGTGGTGTCCGTGGCCGCTGCCAGCTGATGGATTCATCGTGATGACGACGTCGGGCCGCAGTATACGGAACAGGCGCACCAGATTGCCCAGTGGCTCTTCATATCCCCAGAACTGTTCGGTTGCGGATGCGCTGGTGGTGAAAGCCCAGTCCAACTCGTTCAGATAATAGACGTGTTTGATGCCCAGCGCGCCCAGCGCCATACGCTCTTCGGCTTCGCGCAGAATACCGAGGCTGGGGCCCAACTCGCGGCCAATGGCGTTGCCGCCGCCCTCGCCGCGCGTTGCCGTGATAACACCGGCTGTTGCGCCACGGTCGAGCGTGTAGCGCGCCAGCGTGGCGGTGGCGGTTGAATCGTCGTCGGGGTGAGCGCCGACGAACAACAGGTTAACTTTCATCAGATCGGCAGAGGTGGCGGTCAGCGGCGTAGGCTGATCCGCGTCCTGTGCCATAGCGATGCCGGATAGTAGGAACAGAAGGGCGACTACGATGAGAGCGCGAATCAGACGAAACAGCATCAGTCTTGCCTCCTCATTTTCCGCAAATTACCCTTCAAATAAGCCGCGCAGTTACCCAGCTCTCTTTGTCAGCCTCCTTTCTGATGCGGAACATGTGCACCAATGATGATAATTAAGTATACAATGACTTGAGAATGGACTGGAATGGTATGGAGCACTCCGGTCTATCACACGCTGCTGCCCATACCGTGATGAAGGTATCGCTACTTTTTAGATATAAGGAGCATAAAATGCGAAGAATGGTTTTGCTTTTGTTGGTGGCCTGTCTTTTGCCCGGAATGGTTGTGGTGTCCGCGCAGAGTGAGGCGTCAGAGGCCCGACCGGTCATTGTGGACTCCGATATGGCATCTGATGACTGGATGGCGCTGGCGTATCTGTTGAGCCGGTCCGATATTGCGATTCAGGCGATTACGGTGACTGGCACCGGTTTCGCCACCTGTGAAGCCGGTGTCGAGGCGGCGCTGCGGATGGTGGCGAGGGTAAATTACGGCGAGGTTCCGGTATCCTGCTGGACGGATATGCCGCTGATGGGCGAGAACCCTGTGCCCGAAAGCTGGCGCACCACCCTGGAGACGGTTGAAGCGCTGGGTTTGCCGGAAGGCGGAGAGCCTGCCGAAGAGAATGCGGTAGAACTTTTCACAAGTACCGTTCAGGCGGCGACTGAGCCAATTACAGTGCTGGCGCTTGGGCCGCTCACCAATATTGCCGCGGCGCTGGAAGCAACGCCTTCGCTGGTTGACAACATCGCTGAGATCGTTGTCATGGGGGGCGCGGTCGATGTTGACGGGTCTTTTGTCAGCGAGGAGAACACAAGCGCCGAATGGAATATCTATGCCGATCCGCACGCGGCGCGGTTGACGTTTGAGTCTGGCGTGCCGATCACGCTGGTGCCGCTGGATGCGACCAATGAAACGCCGGTGACGCCTGATTTTGTGACCCGGTTGCGGGAAGCGCCCCAGACGGCGGCGACCGAAATCGTGCTCGCTGCACTTGCCAACAGTCAGGACTCGATCGAGGCTGGTGGTTACTACTTCTGGGACCCGCTGGCAGCAGTGGTGCTGACAAATCCCGAACTGGTGACGCTCGAAACGCGCGACGTGACGGTTATTGATGTTCCCGGCAACGAATACGGGCGCACCAAGCCCGTCGGCAATGGGCCGGAGATTCGGGTTGCTACCGCGCCGGACGCGGAGGCGTTTGAGCAATTGTTTATCGACACGCTGAGTTCTGCAGGCATGTCGTAGGCAACCGTCTGCCGGAAATTTCACGCGCTGCCCCCTCTCGAAAGTCTGCTTTGGGCTTAGAGAGGGGGAGCGTGCAATTGTTCGTTTCGGCTGCCGGCTCAGGCCAGCGCCATGCGCTTCCAACTCGTCGCCGAAAGCGCGGCGACCAGCAGATAGAGCGCCGCCCCTGCGAGAAGGGCAGCCGTGAAGCCGGAATTGACGGCCAGCGCCATCGCGCCCGCCGATCCTACGACCGAAGCGATGGCGTTTGCGCCCCAGAAGGCGGCGACGCCGCGTTCGTCGGCCACGCCGGCAACGCGCAGGCCGCTTGGAAACATCATGCCCATCAGGAAGCCCAGCGGAGCCAGCATCAGCACCGCGGTGACAACGCGCGCGCCAAGCGGCAAGGGCAGGGCGGCGTGAATGAGCGGCGTATAGACGATCGAGGCCAGCACAACGGCCACGGCGACCGCCAGCGCGGCGAGCGGAATGGCGCGGGGCAGGCGGCGCAGGGCAAAGCGGTTGCTGAACAGGCTGCCCAGCGCACTGCCCGCCAGCAGCCCGCCGATGACGGTCAACAGGGCCAGCACCGGCTGGTCGAGGAGGGGCTGGTATTTCTGTATCAGCCGGGTTTCAACCAGCAAATAGGCAGGTCCGG
>QGUR01000355.1 GCA_003242205.1 Chloroflexota bacterium
CGCTGGAAAATCTGACGCATATCCGCTCGCGGACAAGGGTTAGAGGCAAGGATGAACGAGCGCGGCACAGCAATTGGAGTTTTGCCCAGCTGCGGCAGTTTATCGAATACAAGGCGCGACTTGCTGGGGTTCCGGTCGTCTTGGTAGACCCGAAATACACCAGCCAGCGCTGCTCTGCTTGTGGGCATATCGAACGGGCAAATCGCAAGTCTCAAAGCGAGTTCCTTTGCTGTGCTTGCGGACACACGGCGCACGCCGATGTCAACGCGGCTAGAAACATTGCACGGGCGGCTGTCATACCGCCTATTGTCTCGGAGACGCCTGCGGGCGTCGCGCCAGGAACAAGCCCCCGCCTTTAGGCGTGGGGTCTATGACCGCTCTAGCTGGATGAACCGCTGCTATCATCGCGCCCGCTGCTGTGGTCGCGCCCGCCGCTACGGGAGCCGCTGCTATCATCGCGGTCACGACGGCTGATGCTGCCGAAGTCGCCGCCCTGCGACGGGAGAGCACCGCGGTTACCGCTGATGCTGGGATCATCGTCGCGCCAGCCGCTCCGGTCATCGCCACGGATGATGATTTGCGGGTCCGGCGTGCGAGGAACGGCAAGCACTGTGCCAGCCGCGACCCCTCTTGGGTTTGTGATGCAGTTGGCGCTGATGAGCTGTTCCGTCATCGCGCCGGTACGCAGCGCCAGCCCGGAGAGTGTGTCTCCCGGCTGAATGGTGTAGGTGGTCCAGCCTGCGGGCGCGCCGGCGACGCAATCAGGCGGCACGGGCAGGGTCACGCCGCCGCGACGACCGCTGCTGTCATCGTCAAAGTCATCGAAGTCATCGTCATCAAAGCGAGAGCTGATGCGATTGGCCGACCACTCGCCGTTCTGCGGGATAAAGTCCACCCTCACCTGAGAGCCGAGGATCAACAGCCCATCGACGCGGGCGTCCGTCACTTCGATGCGCTCACCGGAAACGACGATATAACCCTGTCCGACTTCTTCGAGCGTACCGACGAGACGGAACCGATCGGGACGGCGACCGCTGTCGTCATCATCGAAGCGATTGGCAAGGCGAACCTCGCGCACCGTCCAGAGGTTTTCGCCCGCAGGCGACAGGTGCACCCTGACCCGCTGCCCGGCGGTGATGTTGGGATCGACCTCCGCACCCGTCAGGCTCAGTGTCCGCCCGGCGACGGTGATGAGCGATCCGTCAATCGAATCGACCACGCCGGTCAGTTCGACTTCGCCGGGCAGCACGCCCGGGTTGGCCGTCTGCACTTCGGATGCGACGAACACGCCGTTGGTCAGGCGGCCTTCGATTCTCACAGTCGAGCCAACGCCGATGCCCGCTTCCACCCGCGCCTGAGAGATATCGAACACAACGCCGTTGACCGTCAGGCTGGTCGCGTCCTGCGCCTCGACGATGCCGGCAAACTCGATCAGCGCATCCTGCGCGAATGCCTGGGGCGCAAAAACAGCGCTCAGCGCGACCAGCGCCAGCGCCAGCAACCCCACACTACGCGCCCGTATATGCAATTTCATGACACTCTCCTCAGATGATTATGAAGCACGTTACAGCATAACACCTGCTGCTACCTTTACCGTCTGAGAAAGCGCCAAAAAGTTGTGGCTGACCGGGTGGACACTCATCGTTTTCTCATAAACAACAACGCTCCGCTGGCGAACAACCAGCGGAGCGTTGAACGTGATTCCGAAAAGATCGAGGCTAGGCTTTCAGGCCATGCAACGTGTTGGTCACCGCACCGTCGTCCGCCTGAGCGACCAGCCGCGCGTACTTCGCAAACACGCCGTTTACATAGTGTGGCGCAGGCGGCTGCCACGCGCGATGCCGCGCGTTCAGCTCATCATCACTCAGCTCGACATTGAGCGACCGGCTGTCGATGTCCACGGTGATGATGTCGCCTTCACGCAGCAGACCAATCGGGCCGCCGACCGCCGCTTCAGGCGCGATATGGCCGATCATCAGGCCGCGCGTCGCCCCGGAGAAGCGCCCGTCTGTGATGAGCATGACGGAATCGCCAAGCCCCTGACCGACGAGCGCCGCCGTGATCTGCAACATTTCCTGCATGCCGGGGCCGCCAACAGGGCCTTCATAGCGAATAACCACCACATCTCCGGGGCGAATCTCCTGACGTTTCACGGCATCGAAGGCAGCGATTTCGCTGTCGAACACGCGCGCCGGGCCGCGGAACTTGCGCGGCTCCGTGCCTTTCAGCTTGACCACCGCCCCGTTGGGCGCAAGGTTGCCCTTGAGGATATGCAGGCCGCCGTTTGGACTGATGGGATTCTGCCATGTGCGAATGACTTCCTGCCCCGGCGTTTCGCGGGCGCTGGCGGCTTCCTCGGCAAGCGTACGCCCGGTGACGGTCAGAGTGCTGCCATCGGCATACCCACCTTCCACCAGCCGCTGTGCCAGCAGGCGAATGCCGCCCGCCCGGTACATATCGGTAGCGACGAATCGCCCCGTCGGCTTGAGGTCGCAGATAAGCGGCGTATTGCGGCTGATGTTCTCGATATCGTCGATGGTGAACGGAATACCGGCTTCACGCGCAAATGCCAGCGTGTGCAGCACACCGTTCGTCGAACCGCCGCTGGCGGCAATCGAGGCGACGGCGTTTTCGAGCGAGGCGCGCGTGATGATCTTGCTGGGACGAATGTCCTGCTCGATCATATTCATCATGATCTGGCCGAGATCGTAGGAGACACGATCCTTATTGTCATCCATCGCCGGAATGTCGGACATGCCCATCGGGCAGATGCCCAGAATTTCGCCGACGGTCGCCATGGTGTTGGCGGTGAACTGGCCGCCGCACGCGCCCGGACCGGGGCAGGCGACATCCTCAATCGCCTTGAGTTCTTCGGCGCTTATCTTGCCGGCGGTATACGCGCCAATGGCCTCATAGACGTCCTGAACGGTCACATCCTGCCCGCGGTAATTGCCGGGAGCAATCGAACCGCCATAGAGCATGATCCCCGGAATATCGAGCCGGATCATTGCCATGATCGTGCCGGGCATGGTCTTGTCGCAGGCCGCCAGACAGATGATGCCGTCGAAGAAGTTGCCGCGCGCCACCAGCTCAATCGAGTCGGCAATGATTTCCCGGCTGATGAGCGACGCCTTCATGCCCTCGGTGCCCATAGTGATGCCGTCTGAGATGGACACGGTATTGAATTCGAGCGGCGTGCCACCAGCCCGGCGGATGCCTTCCTTGACCTTGGCAGACAGGCGGCGCAGGTGGAAGTTGCACGGGCCGATTTCGGTCCAGGTGTTGGCAATCCCAATAATCGGTTTCTTCAGATCGTCATCGGAAAAACCAACTGCTTTCAACATCGCGCGGGCGCCCGCGCGGTCAGCGCCTTCGAGGATGACACGGCTGCGGCTGTTCAGTTCGAGTAGCTGTTCGAGGGTTGCGGGCGAGTCTGTCATAAAAAAACTCCTTAAGACGAAAAGGGGTGCAATAGATTGTAACGCTGATCGGGAGGGGGAGACAATCTCCATCGAAAGTATGATCCGGCCTCCAACTATCGACGGATACAGCCCCACCGGCAGCACGTTTGAATTGAAAAAAGGGATTGCACAGCGATGTAACGGGAGCGAGCATGAGCGAATACGCTGCAGGAGACCACCGACTGCTGCGCGCGGCGCTGCTGCTCGACAGTATGCTGGAAGGCGCGCTCGGGCTGCTGTGCATCGTACTGGCCGACGCCGTAGCTAGAGCGCTTGGGTTGGTACAAGCGAACGCCACCCTCTGGCTGCGTCTATTTGGGTTTGTGTTGATCGCCTATGGCGCGCTGCTGCTCTGGGTCGCCTTCCAGCAACGAGTCAGCCGCCGGGTGACGCAATTGACGATTGTCCTCAATCTCGTCTGGGCGCTGGCGGTCATCGCCGTTCTGTCGACCGGCGCGTTCGGCCTGTCGCCATCGGGCCGCACGATCCTCATCGCCGTGACCGGCGCGGTACTCCTGCTTACAGTTCTGGAATATGCCGGCCTGCGAAAGCTGGAATGAGGCGGGCTACCGGCGCGCGGTTTAAGCCGTGCGCCGGCGCTGCTGACGAATCAAATCGCCGCGCAATGGGCGATCCAGCAACGGCCCGAGAAAACAGATGTCGTTAATCGCCGACAGCAATGGCACCAACCCCGCCAGCACCAGAACGATGCCGCCGCGGTTCCAGAACGCCAGCACACCGGCCAGAATGAGAATCAGGCCGATAATCCCTCGCAACACACGTCCGGGAAGTGTCCTCTTAACAACACTTAACCGCCCCGACAAAACGAA
>QGUR01000356.1 GCA_003242205.1 Chloroflexota bacterium
CAGCCCTCTCCAGCCAAATTCCCCCAGAACCCTGTTAAATGCCGCCCCCGCCGCCCCCCGAGATCCCCCGCGGCCCCCACCCCCCCCAGCCGTTCGGCGGTCCGCAACTGGCCGACGACGACCGCGTCGTGCGCGCCGAGGCCGAGAAAATCGGGCCAGCCATAAACGCTGATATTGCGTGCCCACCAGACGCCCGCCAGTGCCAGCGCGGGCAGCGCAAACGCCACCAGCGTCCGCGGCAGCGATGCGACGGCCAGCCCATCGCGGCGGGAAAGCCACCAGCGCAGAACAATCACCAGCGGAACCAGCCCGGCCAGAAAAATGGTATTGACCTTGACAAGCAGGCCCACGCCGGCCAGCACGCCGAGCAGCCACGCGCTGACGTTCTCGCCCGACAGATAGCGCAGGCTGAGCCACAGCGCCAGCCCGACGACCAGTTCGCTCAACCCGTCGTTATTCACCGAGGCCAGAATCGCGACATGCTGCGGCAGAAACGCCACCAACGCCGCAGCCGCCAGCGCGATTTGCGGGCGGGCCGGGGCTACGACGCGCCCGGTAGCGAAGGCACAGGCGACCACACCCACGCCGATGACGACGGAGAGCAGCCGGAGCGCCGTCAGGCTGCCGCCGGTCAGGCTGTAGACGGGCGCGCCGAGCAGGTAGTACAGCGGCGGCTGATGATCCTCGTACTGGACGCGGTCGAGGTCGTCGAGCAGCGAGGGCGCGAATTTGTTGGCCCGTAGCGTGTCCAGATATGCCTGATCCCAGTCTCCCGGCTCGATGACTGGGCAGCAGCCGTTTTCCGCTATCTGGGCGATGTAGTTGTAATGCGCCGGTTCGTCGGGGGCCTGCCACGGCGGGGTGCGGATGGCGAAGCCCACGCCGAGCAGCAGATAGACGATCAGAATCGCGGCCAAACCGGCGATCACGCCGGGAGACATTTCTTTCGTATGGGTCATCGCAGCAGCGTCCTTACGCGCCAAACGGGCCTATTTTAGCCGGAACTGGCATGGAACCCGATTTTTGGGGGTACTGAGCTGTGGCAGTCCGCCAATAATAAAAACATATGGGCATGGATGGGTGCCGGCGCGATGGCAACCGGGCAACAACTCCAGTATGTCTACGAGTTGATCAGGTCGGGGCACAGGGAACATGCCGCCAACCTGCTCACCGTTTTGCTGGTTACGGACCCGCAGAACGCAGATGCATGGTGGCTGCTCGCGCTTGCCGCGCCGACGGCGGAAATCATGCGCCGCGCGCTGTGCCGCGTGCTGGAACTACGCCCCGACGATACCCGCGCCCGCCATTTGCTCGACAGCCTGAACGTGCGGCAGGTCAGAGCCGAAGGCAGAGCCGCCGCGCTGCAACGCCAGCACGCGCCGCTGCCCGCATTTCCCGCCTATGATTCCGCATCGCGCCGGCCCGCGCTACGCCGCCGCGATAGCGACCGGATTTCGATCTTCCGGCAGCGTCGATCAACCGGCTTTTTTGTCGCCTTTGCCATGGCAATCCTGTTTGGCCTCGCCGGTTGCGGCCTGATGGTCGTCGCCGTCGCCAGCGGCGTGCAACTGGTCGGGCGCGCGCTGGCGGGCTTCCAACTGCCCGTTGCTGCGCCCGTTTTCGAGCTGGAAACGCAGACGAACCTGGGCGACATCAACAGTCTGGGCAATACCGGATACGCCCAGTTCCGCGACGGCGCGCTCGGCAGCGCTGCCGAGCGTCACGCCTATACCTTTACCGGGCGCACGGGCGATATCGTGATCGTCGAGGTCACGACGCCCGACTCATCGCTCGACCCCGCGATTGCGCTTTACGCGCCCGATGGCCGGCTAATCGCCGCCAGCCGCGCGACCAACGACGTGGATGCCCGCCTGAACACGACGCTGCCGCTGGATGGCATGTATACCATCGTTGTATCCAGCCAGGGAACGACCGGCAGCTACCGGCTTAGCCTGCGTCACTGACGGGCCGTATCGCTCAAGTTATGAATTACTTCTAAAGATTTGCGCATAGCGGCGTGATTCTGCCGATAATGCAAATGACCGTTGTGGCAGAGGTAAGGGCTGGATGACAGAGGCAAAGCGCCAGCAGTTGCAGGAAGCGTATGCGCTGATCAAGGCCAACCGGAAGCGGGAAGCGACGCGCATTCTGGTCGAGTTTCTGAAGCAGTATCGTGACGACGCCGAGGCTTGGTGGTTGCTGGCAAACGCTGCCGATTCCCCTGCAAAGCAGCGACAGGCGCTCGAACAGGTTCTGCGCGTCAGGCCGGATCACGCTGCCGCGCGGCGGAAACTGGAGCAGCTTGGCGTTACCGGGCTTGACAGCATAGAGCGAAAGCCCCGCATTCGGCCGCTTTCCCAGATGTCCTCCGCGCCCGCGCGCCAGAATGTCGTTACGCCGCAAAGCCCTTTCACCGTCGACGTGTTCGCGGACGATCCGTCTGCTTCGAGCGCTGAAGCGGATGACTCATTTGCCCCGCAAAGCCCGCAGTTCGGCAAACCTGCCGGCGACGATTTGTTTGACACGCCGCTTGAGGGCCCGTTTGCCGCCGTCACCGAGGCAGACGACTCGCTCGATGATCCTTTCGCGTCACCGCCCGCCCGGCCGGTGGAGCGTTTGCACGAAACACAAACGCCGCCGGAAAGCGGGGTTGATTCAGCCACGTCGAGGCCGGTTGTCACGCCGCAGCCTTTAGACGACGACGATTCGCCCGGCGATCCGTTTGCCAGGATGGCTGCCCGGATGCCGCAGCAGCAGCCGGAGCGCAGGCGTGGCGCTCATCTGCCGGTCATCGCGCTGGCCGTCATGGGGCTGGTTGTCGTGGTAGCCCTCGGGCTGTTTGCGGCGTCGAGAGTCAACCTGTTCGGCACTGTCGGACGTACCGAGCTTGCCGGCAGCGACCTTGAGTCAGCGCTGGTGGATTTGGAACTGGTGCTCACCGAGGTCAACTCAGGCGCGATCCGGGGCGATATCATCGAAAAGGGAAATATCTCGATCGGCCAGACCGTGCGCGCCCGGCTGGAAGATGGCGGCTTGACCAATCACGGCTATAAATTCGACGGCGTGGCAGGCCAGCCGGTCACGATTGAGCTGAGCGCGGTCGGCAATGCCTTCGACCCGCGGCTGAGGCTGCTGGGGCCGGATGGCGAGGTCATTGGCACTAACGATGATATTGACCTGCGGAACAACAACCTGAATTCGCGGCTGCAACTTGAACTGCCTGAGGACGGCGTGTACACCGTCATCGTCAGCGACGTCGGCTCCGATGGCGGCGATTACGAGCTGGTTATACGCTAGAACCGGAAGCTCATCCCGGCCCGCTCCAGAAACGGTCGAACTTCGGAGCGGGGCCGGGGGAGGTTAATCGCCAAACTCCAGATACGTGTTTGGCTCGCCACTCAGCGGCACGAAATCGCCCAGCGCCCCGCTTTCGGGCAGACGCGCCGGAATGCGGGCCCCTGCCCTGACGAATACCGGCAGGCGGTCAAGCGGCGCGTCGAGGTTGTGCGTTTGCCCGCCTTCGAATCGAGCGCCTGTCCACAGATCGAACCACACGCCCGGTGGCAGATAAACCGGCCAGCGCGTTGCGCCTTCCTCGACTACCGGAGATACCAGCAGGTCCCGGCCGAAGAAATACTGGTAGGGCGATGCAAGGCGGTCGTATAACGCCAGCGCGCGCATCATCGGTTCGCCGGTTGCGGCGCTATGCCGCGCTTCCTGCCAGATGTAGGGCATCAGGTTGTGGCGTACATTCACCAGAAAGCGGAAGGTTGGGATCACGCGCTCGTCGCCCGTGCGCGTCTGGATGTTCCATGGCGTGCGGTCGATGTGCGGCTCGCGGTGGGCGTTGAACTCCGAGTGATACTGCATGATCGGGCAGAACGCGGCCATCGCCGCCGCCCGCAGGTAAAGCTCGGCGCTCGGTATCTCGCCGCTGAAACCGGCGATATCCCAGCCCCAGAAGGGAATGCCGGAAATACCCGCATTCAGCCCCGCCAGGATCGAGTGCCGGAACGCATCCCATGTCGAGCGTTCGTCGCCCGCCCAATGCGCCGGTGCGCGCTGCGACCCGGTGAAACCGGCGCGGCTGAAGGTGAGCGCGTCGCCGTGACGATGCTCATTGACGAACCTGTAGTAGGCTTCGGTATAGTGCAGGGGATATTCGTTCCACAGCTCGTCGCTCAGGCGACCGCCGTGAAAACGCAGATCGGTCCCCCAGATGTGCTCGCCGCCATCGGTTTTGAAACCATCCACGCCGAGTTCATCCACCAGATAGGCGC
>QGUR01000357.1 GCA_003242205.1 Chloroflexota bacterium
GGGTGGGGGTTTCTCCCGCCGCCGGCAGGCGGCCCAGCAGGCCGAAAATATAACCGCCGAGCGTGTCATTGTCCTCCGTCGACAGGTCAGAGTCCATCAGATCGTTGAAGTCGTCCAGATTGATCCCGGCGTCGAAAACATAGTCATTTTCGTCGAGCTTGACGAAAACGGCTTCCTCGTCGGTGTCGTACTCGTCCTGAATTTCGCCGACGATTTCTTCGATCAGGTCCTCTATTGTGACGATACCGGCAGTGCCGCCATATTCATCGACGATGATGGCGAGGTGGATTTTGTTAAGCTGCATTTCCCTGAACAGCACGTCGGCGCGTTTGGATTCCGGCACGAAGTATGGCGGTCGCATCAACTCACGGATCGTGTGGTCATCCAGCTCGCGCATGCGCGCCAGCAGGTCCTTGGCATAGAGGACGCCGCGCACGTTGTCGATCTTCTCTTCGTAGACCGGGATACGCGAGTGACCGCTGCGGACGAAGGTATCCAGCGCTTCGTTCAGCGTCGAGTTGACTTCCAGCGCCACCACATCCAGCCGCGGAACCATGATCTCGCGGACCAGCGTTTCGCCGAACTCCAGCACGGAGCGAATCATGTTTTTCTCTTCGCTCTCAATCGCGCCGCCGCGCTGGCCAACGTCGACCAGCGAGAGGATTTCCTCGTCCGTGACCGTACGCGCGACATCGCCGCCGCCCGCCACCCGGCTGAACGACGACTCGATGATCAGGAACAGCCGCACCAGCGGGCCGAACAGCGTGACCAGCGCGTGCATCGGCCACGATGCAACCGGCGCGATGGAGGCCGCGCGCGACCGGCCAATCGAACCGGGTATCAGATCGCCAAGCAGGTAAACCAGCAACGCCAGCGGGATCAACACAATGGCATAGCTGATCGGCGGTATAACCAGCGCGCTCACTTCAGGCGGCAATGCCAGCAGCGGCGATTTCACCATAATCGTCGCCTGAGCGAAAATCGCCACGCGCAGCAGCAAAACGGCAAGCTGGAATGTGATGTGTAGCTGGGGAAGGTTGTCGCTGAGGCGTAACACCCGCGTAGCGCGGCGGTTGCCTTCGTCAGCCAGATCGCGCAGATAGGCAGACGGGCTGGTCGAGATGGCGGCATGCGCCAAGGTCAACAGGCCATTTGCCGCGATGAGGCAGATGATAAGCGTGATGCCAGATAAACTACCGTCTTCCAACGATTCCTTTCCTTACTCCAGACAGGCCAACCCAAGCCATAACACAAAATACCGGGAATCCGCATCAAATCGGAGCGGATAAGCCCGGTACTTTTTCGCTTCATCATCCCCGACAAGCGCGGGGCGGGGGTTGGTCTGGCACTTCCGAGAGCACGAGATTTACGCGAATGATAGGTTGCACTTAACCTTTCGATAGTTAAGTCTAGCATAAGACAGCCGTAGCTTCAAGCATGGCCGCGTTTTCCCGAAAATCGTTCATCGCTCCGGGAAGGGGACTCAGGCGCGAAACACACCCGCGCCCGCCAGCACCGGGCCTACGTCGGGAACAGGGTCATGGCCTCCAGCACGATGGGCAAAGCGAAGGCTTCATGCCAGCCCGCGTTTTCGTCTGCCAGACTACCGAAACAATGCACACGCATCTTGGCGACCAGCGCTTCCTGAGCCAGCACCAGCACCGGGCTGTCAGCCAGCGCCATCCATGTGGTGACGCTTTCCGGCACATCGTCGGCCAGCGCGTCGAAGAAGCTCGGCACGTCATAAGGCACGCGCTTGCGGAACGCAAAGGTCGGATACGGCTGCACGCCCGGATTGAGCGGCTGCCCGCCAACCTGCAGAATCGTGAGCGCGTCGGGAAGATCCAGACTTTCGGTGATATGCAGCGCGTCGATATAGCCGCCGATACGCACCGAGCCATCCCATTCCAGCGTATCGACCTGCCAGCGCAACCGGGCCAGCGCCGGGCCGTTCTCGCCACCCCAGCGCAACGTCAGGATTCCGGCAGGCACAGACAGGGAAAATGCGCCATGCGCGCCTTCTACCCGCACGGTTTCGGCGGGCGTTTCCAGCCACAGCATATCGCGCGCATAAGCCGGAATCAGCCAGTTCGAGGTAAGCTGACCGTTCAGTTCGTCATTCACAGATCGCTCCTTGTGCTGTCACGGATGCGGTTGCGCCAGTCCTCCGGATGTCAATAATTTAATTTAAGGAGGTTTAATGCAGTCGATCGCGACGTTCAGGTATACTATAGGCCCTTGTGGGAGAAAAGAATGGATCGAACCACGCTGGCAGCTGGATTATCTCTGCCAAAAGTCTCCTGGGCGCGTATCGTCTCTGACCTGATTAGCCCGCCGGTTGTCTGGGCGCTGCTCGCCTTTCCAATAGCCCACCGCGCCGATCATAACGGAACGCCGGTCGTCTGGGCCATCGTTTATGGCACGCTGGTTTGCTGGCTGCCGCTGTTCTACGTCGCCTGGAATGTCCGCAACGGCAATATCACCGACCTGCACATGAAGGTGCGCCGCGAGCGGATTCGCCCGTTCATCGTGACGCTGCTCGGCTCGACCGCCGCGCTGGCGATGCTGGTCGCCGCCGGAGCGCCACGTCTGATGCCGCTGTTCGCGCTTTTCAGCCTGATCCAGCTTGCGCTGATGACCCTGATCACGCTCGTCTGGCAGATCAGCGTCCATTCGATGAGCATTACCGGGGCCGTCGTGACGACGGGCGCGCTCTACGGTGTGGGGCCCGCGCTGGTGCTGTTTCCGCTCGTGCCGCTGGTGGGCGCGGCGCGGTACAAGCTGGGGCGACACACGCTGTCGCAGATCATAGCCGGGGCCGTAGTGGGCGCAACCACCAGTCTGCTGCTGTTCCTCTTTGTCTGACGCTTTATTCGCAGATTGATGCGAGTTTTCGTATGGTCGACGTCGATCAGCTCCGCGTGCAGCTTGCCAAGCTTGATGATCAGCTGGTGCAGTGGTCGCTGGCCGACGACAGCATTTTCGAGCGTGAGCGCCAGGCCGGAACTCCAGCAGACGAGATCATGAAAATGATCCTCAATGACCGGCGCGAGCGCGTGATCGCGGGCGTTCCCGACCCGAACGACGAACTGCTCAAGCTGCTCGATCACATCATGGACGAGTATCTGCGAGCGGATGAAACGACGCGGGGCGCTATTCGCGGCGCGTTCAACGGCAAGGATCGCGTGCTGTATTCGCTCGACAACTACATCGCCCGCGCGGCAGACAAACTCGCTGCCGGCGACGGTCCGCACTGGCTGCACCGGGGACTGGCGGCAGCGTCCATCCTCGACGGACGCCTTGATCTCCACGATACGCAGGTCAATCTGGGCTATCTCTATCGCGCTGCCGCGCGCGCCGGACTCGATCCGGTTCCGGCGTTTCGCGAGGTTGCGGCCCTATCCAGCAACGTCTATCCCGGCAAAATGGGCTCGACACGGGAAATGCTGGAAACCTTTCACAAATCGGACTACTTCCGCGAGGCGGTGGAACCCGACCTCAACGGCTGAGGTTCTACGACTGCGCGGGGTTGCCCTCCGGCTCGATCTGGCCTTCATGGACGTGCCAGACGGTGGCGCGGCTCAGAAATTCCGGGGTGAAAATATCCAGTTCTGTGGTCGTCATGAGGGTCTGCGTCGCGCCGTCGACGCGTTCCAGCAGGAAGGCCCGCCGGTCGGCGTCCAGTTCGGCCACGACTTCATCCAGTAGCAGCACCGGCCATTCGCCGATCCGTTCGCGCATCCATTCGAGTTCGGCCAGCTTCAGCGCCATAACGGCAGTGCGCGCCTGCCCCCGGCTACCATACAACCCGACATCGCGCTCGTTGATGAACAGCCGCAGTTCATCGCGGTGCGGGCCGGTCAGCGTGACGCCGCGGGCAATCGACAGTTGCCGCTCGGCCTTGAGTTGGTCGGCAAGCTGCGGGGCAATCTGTTCGGGCGTCAGCTCGCGGTGCAGGTCCAGTCCCACGGCGTCAAATGACAACTGGCCATTGCCTTCGAACGTCGGCGTGAAGCTCGGCTGGTAGCGCAGCGTGAGCGTTTCGCGTTTGCCCGTCAGCGCCAGATGCGCGCGCTGGGCGCTTTGTTCCAGTTCGCGCAGGAAGCGCTGCCGTTCGGAGATAATGATGCTGGCCGCGTAAACCAGCTTTTCGTCCCAGAAGGCAAGCTCATTCGGGTCGGCATTGCGCTCGGCGATGCGACGCAGCAGCGCATTGCGCTGCGGCACAATCTTGTCGTAGTGCTCGACCGCCTGATAGTAGCGCTGGTCGACC
>QGUR01000358.1 GCA_003242205.1 Chloroflexota bacterium
CTGGGCTTGGAGAATTGTATAAGAGACAGCTCTTGGACAGACGCCTTTGCACGGGCGACCCGGCGGGTCGCCCCTACCCTTCTCAGGCCGCCGCAAACAGACACCATTGTAGGGGCGCAAGGCCTTGCGCCCCTACGTCCTCCCCACGCGGAGATTACGACCTTTCAGGCAGACGCCCATTGTAGGGGCGACCCGACGGGTCGCCCCTACCGTTTCGCACGGGGATTAGCTCGGACCGATCTGTACAAAATCGTGTACCGCGACGGTTCCCGGTTTCAATCCCCTTATGGAGATTAGGTCCTCTCAGCCCCTCGTTTGTATACGGCAGTATCTTAGAGATTTTCACGAAAATACGCGAGCATGCTATCCATTCTAACGTTTTTGCGGGCAAGGGGAAAATGCACCGCATTTTCGTACATTCTGCCGCAAATCTGCGCCCAAACAGGCCCATTCTGGAGTGGCATTTCTCGCCGCAGCGCGTTTTGCGGGCGCGAGACAAATTTCCGGCGTCAGCAGGCGGGCCATATGACCGTGCAATGCGCTTTCACGGAGCGCGATACACGCTGGCGCTCGTTTCGGAGCGTCATGGTGTGATGTGATATATTCAGCGGGCCGGCGCTGGTTGGAGCGACGTTCTGCCCGCCGGCGGCGCGGCGGGAACGCGCATTCCGGCGCGTGGATGCCCGAACGATTGCGTTTGTATCGCCACAGGGGCTATAACCCCGGTTACGTATTCGCCTTTAACCACCGGGTATGCCATCAATATGCCGAAATTCAAACCGAACAGCCGGCTTTACTATGGCTGGTACATTGCCGCTGCTCTGGCAGTCACCGAAACGGTCTCGTGGGGCATTGTTTACTACGCCTTCACCGTTTTTATCACCCCAATGGAGACCGAACTGGGCTGGTCGCGCTCGCAGCTTACAGGCGGTTTCTCGCTGGCGCTGCTCGTTGCCGGCGTGATGGCGTTTCCTGTCGGCACATGGATTGACCGGCATGGCGCTCGCTGGCTGATGACCACCGGGTCCATCCTCGCCGGTCTGCTGGTGATGGCATGGTCGCAGGTCGCCGATCTGGCCACCTTCTATCTGATCTGGGCGGGTCTGGGCGTCTGTATGGCGGCGATCCTGTATGAACCTGCGTTCGCGGTCATCGCGACGTGGTTTGTCCGGCGGCGCAGCGCCGCGTTAGCGATCATCACCTTTGCCGCCGGGCTTGCCAGCACGATTTTTGTACCCCTATCGGACATGCTGCTGCGAAATTTTGGCTGGCGGCAGTCGGTTCTGACGTTAGGCATCTTTCTGGCCGCCACCACGATCCCGCTTCACGCGCTTGTGCTGCGCCGCCGGCCTGCCGATCTGGGGCTGCTGCCCGATGGCGAAGCAAACGCGCTGCAGCCGGCTACCGCAACCATCCATTTTTCGCTTTCAGACGCGCTGCACACCCGGTTTTTCTGGCTGCTGACCCTGGCATTCAGCCTCGCTTATCTGGCCTCGAACGCCATCCGGGTCCATTTCATCCCGTTCCTGATTGACTCCGGCATGGATGCCAGCGCCGCGGCGCTTGCCAGCGGTTCCATTGGGGTGATGCAGGTCGCCGGGAGGCTGGTTTTTGCGCCGCTGGACGCGCGTTTTTCCGGGCGGATCATGGTGGCGGCGGTCTTTGCGCTGCAGGCTGCCGGAATGTTCGTGCTGCTGGCAGGCGGCGCATCCCCACTGGCGGTCGGAGTTTTTGTCGTGGTGTTTGGCGCAGCCTATGGCGCGCAAACGCTGGCGCGCGCCTCGATCATTGCCGAGTTATTCGGTTCCTTGCATTACGGGCGCATTTCCAGCGTGATGGCGCTGTTCCTCACGCTGGCGCTTACGGCCGCACCCGTAGGCGCAGGGCTGGTCTACGATCGCTTTGGCAGCTACCAACCCGTTTTGATGCTGGTCATCATCCTCGCGCTGGCAGCCTCCAGCCTGATCGCCCTCGCAAAGCCGGAAAAGCGAACCTCCGTCGAGCAGGCTGCTTCCGGCGAAGCCTTCACCGGGACAGGGGGATGAAGGTTTGAGGCATCATAGACCGGGCAACACCGCCTGTTGACCCGTATCAATCCGCTTGAAGGGGAAATTAAAACAGTAGAGCCCACAGACTGGTGTGGGCTCTACTGCGTTTCGTATCCGAGGCGGGGAGGACAGGATTCGAACCTGCGAACGAGCTTTAAGGCCCGTTAACCGCTTAGCAGGCGGCCCCAATCGTCCACTCTGGCACCTCCCCAATGAGGTGATGTTTTGCGACTACGAAGCGGAGGGAGTGGGATTCGAACCCACGGTAGGGTTGCCCCTACAGAGGTTTTCAAGACCACCGCCTTAAACCGCTCGGCCATCCCTCCGAATTTAGGGATTTTCAGCTCGTCGCTGATGGCGTCATTCTAACACGCTCCTCCGCTTACGGTCAATGCCGGAATCAGCGTGTGAGCGTGTATAATGAAGGCCTGATCGTCCCTCAATTCCACTGAGATACACATGGACCTAACCGGACTGTTTATTTCCGCCGCCGTGCTGCTGTACGTTGGCATGACGATTTATGTCGCCAATCTGGGCGATATGCAGCGCCTGCGCTGGTTTCTCTACGGCATCATCGCCGGCAAGGTCTTTATCGGCCTCAACCTCGTGCTGCTGGCGACAGCCGGCGGCGAGGCGCTGGCCGGAGCGCCAATGCCCGAAATTTCGACCAGCGCCGCCTTTGCCAACTTCGCGCTGGTCGTGGTTGCCGCCGCCATCTCCAGCGCGTTCGTCACCTCACCCGCCGCGCGGTTGTCGCTGCGGCGCATCCTGCCGGCCAGCGCAGACTACAACCCGGAGTCGCCCGTTCATCTGGCCGGTGTCGTGCTGTCGCTGGCGTTTCTGGTACTGAACACCACCCAGTTTGTGCTTGGCGGCGGGCTGGGCGGGCTGGCCGACATGATCGAAGCCACCGGCGTTGCCCTCGATGAAGTGCTGTTCGTCGGCCTGCTGTGGGTCCTCGCCGCGCTCCTCAGCGTCGGTTTCGGCATCCGGCGAACGATGGAGCAGACGCTTGCGCGGCTCAGCCTGCGTTGGCCGACATCGACCGACCTGCGCGCCGGCATCCTCACCGGCGGGCTGCTCTATGCGGGCTCGATCGTCGTGGCGATGATCTGGGCCTTGTTCGTTTCGCCGGAGACGTTCGCCGAACAAACCGCCGCCGCGCAGCGGCTCGGTCAGGCGATCAACTCGCTGCCGTTGCTACTGGTCGTGTCGCTGTGGGCCCCAATCGGCGAGGAAGTCTTCTTTCGCGGGGCCATGCAGCCCGTCTTTGGCATCGTGCCGACCAGCCTCTTTTTCGCGCTGATACACACGCAGTACGCGCTCACGCCCGCGTCGGTCTGGATCGTCGTCGTCGCCATCGTGCTTGGCTTCCTGCGCGAACGCACAAGCACGACGGCGACCATCGTTGCCCACTTCGTCTACAACTTCGTTCCCCTCGCGCTGTTGCTGCTCACCTCAAGCTCGATGGTCGGTTAGCGAATAGCTCAGGAGTGCAGGATGATTAACCTCTATGCTCTGTCGCAGGACGAGCTGGCAAACCTGCTCGAAAGCTGGGGCGAGCCGCGTTTTCGGGCGAAGCAAATCTGGTCGTGGCTGTACGACCGGCGCGTCGCCTCGTTCGACTCTATGACGAACCTGCCGCGCGCCCTGCGCGACCGGCTGAAGGCCGAAACGACGCTCGGCGCGCTCGATCTGGAGGTCGAGCAAACCAGCCTCGATGGCACGGTCAAGCGGCTCTACCGCCTGCCGGACGGCCAGTTCATCGAATCCGTCCTGATGGAATACGACGACGACCGCCGCACGGCCTGCATATCCTCACAGGCGGGCTGCGCCATGGGCTGCGTCTTCTGCGCCACCGGCCAGATGGGCTTCGCGCGGCATCTCAGCGCGGACGAAATTTTCGAGCAGGCCGTGCGCTTTGCCCGCGATCTGGAAGCGCGCGGCGAGCGCCTGAGCAACGTCGTGCTGATGGGCATGGGCGAGCCATTCCACAACTACGACGCCACGCTTGAGGCGGTACGCCGCCTAATGCGCGACCTCGGCATTGGCGCGCGGCATATCACCGTCAGCACGGTCGGGCTGGTGCCGATGATCCGCCGCTTCGCCGACGAGGGATTGCAGGTACGCCTTGCCGTCAGCCTGCACGCCGCGACGGACGAGGAGCGCAGCGCCCTGCTGCCGGTCAACCGGCGCTACCCGCTGAAGGAGCTGATCGG
>QGUR01000046.1 GCA_003242205.1 Chloroflexota bacterium
GGCCAGCACCGCGCGCGAACCGCCTTCTAGCTGCTGGCGTTCATCATCGGCATGGCATCGCTCAGCGGCACGCTCATCCTGTCGCGCAGCATCAGTGTTCTGATCTACACCAGCCTGAGCGAACCGCTCGGCGGCAACCTGATCATCGTCCCGCTGTTGCCGCTCACGCAGGGCCTCGTACAAAGCCGCCTCAATGAGCTGCCCGGCGTCAGTGGATACAGCGATGTCGCCGTTGCTACCGGACGGTTGATCGCCATCAACGGCAACACACAGTATCTGCAGGAACTGGACAAGAACAGTAGCGTGGCGACCGAGCTATATCTGGATCAGCTCAATGTCATCACGGGCGTGCGGACCGTCGGCGAGCAGCCTTCTGGCACGCTGATGGACGGAAGGTTACTCGGCCCCGAAGACGCCGGCCAATACCACCTCGTCATTCCCAACCATCCGGTGCTGGAAACGCTTGGCGTTCGCGTCGGCTCGACGCTGACTTATTTCATCGGCGATGTCATTCGCGAGTTCACTGTAATCGGCATCGTGCAGCCGGGGCCAAACGCTGGACTGGTTCCATTGGGGCTGGGCGAAGGCTCGGTTCAGGCTCCGATTGAGGTCGTGCCACAGGAGCTTCCCTTCAGCCTGACCGTGGCGTCTGTCACGCCGGCCTCAGTTCCGGCGGTTTCGCAGGCGCTACGCGCCATTCCCGGCGTCGTCGTCCTCGATGTCACGGCCTTCGACTCGATCATCAATCGCGTGCTGCGGCAAATCGCGGCGCTGCCGTTGTTGATTGCCGGGCTATCCCTGTTCGCCGCCAGCATGCTGATCGCGACCACGGTTTCACTTTCGACGATGGAGCGACGGCGTCAGATCGGTGTGCTGAAAGCAATTGGCCTGAAGCGCCGGCAAGCTCTGGCGCAGTTGCTGGTCGAGAACGGCTTGATCGGTTTTCTGGGTGGCCTTCTCGGGCTGGTTCCGACGATGGTCGTCGTCCAGCTTATCCCGATCGTGACCGAGGAAATCGTGCGCCTACCGCTGCCACTCGATCTGGTTTTGCTCATGCTGCTGCTATCCACCGGCATCACACTGGTCACTACGCTGCTGACCGGCTGGGCAGCCACAGGCGAAAAGCCGATTCAGGCGCTCCATTATGAGTGATGCTTCGGCTGCGGTACACTGGCTCAACTGGCATAGTAGACACACAACCGATCTGGAGCGTTGTTCATGACCGACACCAGCCAGCGTCCGGAGCCGATCCGAACGGACGCCAGCAATGCCTTTGCCAACAACACCATGCGGGTACGCATTCCCGCCATCATCCGTGAAATTCAGGCGCTCAACCCCGACCTGCCCGCGCCAATGATCGCCTCGCTGGACCGGCTGCACGACGAAATCGCAGGCAACGCCGTGATCCGGCCCTTAAGCCTTCCCGCGCCAGACTATGACGACTGGGCAGAAGCCTACCACAAGCACGCAGGAGAACGCTGGCACGAAACCTACTGGTTCTTCGCCGAAACCTATACCTACCGCCTCATCATCGAAGCCGTGCGCTGGTGGGAGACACACCGCGACCCGTTTGCGCCGAAGAAAGATGAAGAACTGCGTAGCGACAAATTGTGGTCGACACTCGAAACCGGCCTTTCGCTACGCAGCCTGCCGGTCGAACAGCGGCTGCCTGCGCTGATTGTCGATGCGCTGTGGGGCAATCGCATCGACCTGAGTTTCGCCCCCGCCCTCGCCCACGGCGCGCACTGGAGCGACGATGACCTGCTCGTTGGCGATCAGGATGCCGCCGCCGAATGGCTGCTGCGCCACCGCGGCACGGTCCACATCATTCACGATAATGCGGGGACCGAACTGGCGATGGATCTGGTGCTGGCCGATACGCTGCTCGACGGCGTAGCCGATCAGGTCGTTCTACATCTGAAAATGCACCCAACGTTCGTCAGCGATGCGACCGTTCACGACGTCTGGCACTTCCTGAACCTGCTTCAATCCGGCCAGCACGGTAATGCGGCGCGCGCGCTGGCGGACCGGCTTTCGGATGCCTTTGTCGCCGGACGGCTGCGCTTCGCGCCCGATCTGTTCTGGAACAGCAGCCGTTTCCTGTGGGAACTGCCCCCACGTCTGGACAACCTGCTGCGCAACGCGTGCCTTGTAATCGTGAAAGGCGATGCCAACTACCGGCGCGCGGTTGGAGACGCTATCTGGCCCTATACCACGCCCATGAGCCGGGTCATGGCCGGTTTTCCCGCGCCGCTTCTGTTCCTGCGTACGCTCAAAAGCGATCCAATCGCCGGGCTGGCCGAAGGGCAGGGAGAGCGACTGGACCAACTCGACGACCAGTGGCGCGTGAACGGGCGGCGCGGCATTATTCAGGCGTCGTGGATCGAAGCAGAATGACCGAATTTGGCATACTGCACGAACAGGCGACGGCGCATTGCGGCGGCTTGCACATTGACGACCTTTTGTGAATATGTCACAATGTGCCGACCGACAGTAATCCGAGACAGGACATCTCTGATGCTGCACCACGCCCTACGTTTCACCCGCACTATGACTGATTGCTGGACCTGCCGCTGAAACGGGGCCCTGTTTCGTTCCCTTACGTCTGGCACAGCACCCCGTTTCAGGGGTGTTTTTGTTTCTCTAACTAGAGTTGTTGCACTGGAGGCACTCTTGGCTACACAACAATCGCCACTCATCGATCTGGATGCACCACAGCTTGTGATGCCGCCACAGCACCAGATTCCGGTCGCCGATTATCCGCGGAAGATGATGGAAATTCCGCCCTCGCGAATGTTCCTAATTCGCGACGCCCTGAACGCCTACCGCACCAAATACGGGGCCGACGCCAGAACATTCGACGCTTCACAGGGCGATGGTGGGGCCAGCCTGCCCGGCGTCCCGGCGGAATTGCTGGAGCGGGCGCTGCAACTGCAACTGGAACATGGCACCGCCTATGACCAGCCGTTTGGCACAGCGCAGTTCCGCAAGGCGGCTGCCGAAGCCTACTGGCAACTCGATTCGGCTTCGGGCTGGGGGCCGGAAAACATCGTCTTCGTGCAGGGCGGGCGCGATGGCCTGAACAAAGCCTATCAGGCCATGATTGCGCTGGGGACAGGCGAAGTCGGGTCAGTGCTCGTCGTTTCGCGCGTCCCGTGGATCAGCTACAACTGGGGGCCGTATGGCATGGGGCTGAACGTCATGCTTGCTCCCGGTCGTCCCGAAGATGGCTGGCGTTACACGCCGGAGGGAATCCGAGCCTGCGCCGAACTGGCGCAGCGAGAGGGACGCAAAGTCGCCGGGCTGGTCATCACGTCTCCCGATAACCCGACCGGGCGCACCATTCCGGTCGACGAACAGGTTGAGTTGGCAAAGGCGGCGCTGGAAGCCGGTTTCCCGTTTGTGCTCTTCGACTGGATCTATCACTGGGTAACCGACAACGGCCCGTCAGACATCAACCGCCTGCTCCAGTCCTTCAGCGCTGAAGAACGCGAACGGCTGATCGTGCTCGACGGCCTGACGAAGAGTCTGGGCGCGTCCAACCTTCGCAGCGCACACCTGCTGGCAGGAAAGCAGGTCGTCAAGTACATCGTCAGTCAGGCGTCGCATGGCGTCATTCCGGCCTATTACTCTCAGGCCGTCGCCATTGCCGCCTACGAAAAGGGTTTCACAGAAGCAGCCGCGCCCATCATCGAACCGATCAAGCAAAGCCGGCAGGTGCTGCGTGAAATCCTGCCTCAGCAGGGCGTGAACTTCGTTCTGGGCGATGGATACTATGCCTTCATCGACTGCACGCGCTACATCGAGGCCGGCGATCTGGGAGATTCGGAAGGGCTGCTCACCTATCTGGGTGAAAATTACGGCATTGCCATCGTGCCGGGTATTTACTTCTCGCAAGCGGGAGCGAACTGGATTCGCTTCTCCTATGCGCTACCGCCGGAAGAAACGCGCGGGGCGGCCAACCGCTTGTTCGAAGGGTTGAATTCGCTGCTATAAGATCGGCGTGTCTGCCCGTCGAACCTGCACGCAACTTCACTCGCGCCCCGGCGTGCAGCGATCAGGCGCAGGTGACAACAGAATAAGGTTTTCAGCCGGCGTCTCAGAATTCAGGAGACGCCGGCGCTTTCTGGGTTATAATCGGCATATGCTGGAAACGCCAGCAGTGGGAAAATTATCAGGAGAATTGCGGATGTCTTTTACGCTTGGTGAACGCGCCATACCGTCGTCATTGACTTATGCCGAAGTACGCCCGCTTCTTCGCTGGGTGTACGCCTGGATGTTTCTCGGGCTCATGGTTACGGCGGCAGTCGCCTTTCTGGCGAACACCAACGAAGCCTTGATCCAACTCCGGTCAAACCCGGGTGTCGTCTTCGGCTCGGTGTTCGCCCAACTCGCGCTTGTGGTCGGCATTAGCTGGGGCATCCGCCGCCTGTCACCGGGCGTTGCCGCTTCGTTGTTCATGCTCTACGCGGCGCTTAACGGCTTCGTCTTTTCAATGCTGCTCCTCTACTTCGAGGTCGGTTCGGTGTTCGCAGCCTTTGGCACGACCGCCGTGCTCTTCGGTGCGATGTCGGTAGTCGGCTACACCACCGAAATGGACCTGACGAAGCTGGGCGGCTATCTGTTCATGGCGCTCATCGGTCTGGTACTGGCGATGATCGTCAACCTGTTCCTGGGCAGCGGGCCGCTGGAGTACATCATCAGCATCATCGGCGTGCTGATCTTCACCGGGCTGACGGCGTACGACACACAAAAGCTGAAGCAGATGGCAGCCGACCCGGCGCTTCAGGCCGATGGCGCGACGGTTGCCCGGCTGAGCATCATCGGCGCGCTGACGCTGTACCTCGATTTCATCAACCTCTTCCTGTTCCTGCTGCGTTTGATGGGAGCAGGCCGCGACTAGCCCTGACCGAAACCCATGTCCCGCGCCGTCTAAGCGCCGCTGTCGTGGCGGCGCGGGAAGTTTTGCCATTTATTCCGCACGCCATCCCATCGTTACCCATGCAATGAGACTTACAGGCCCGTGGTTGCGTATTAAAAAGTAGGGCTGTCACGGCAAGTCCGTGCTGGCCGACACTGAAAGATGTTGAGGTTCCATGTCTGAATCGCGAGAGCCGGGAAACGCCATTCGCCCCGTTGATGATGCCGCATCTGGTGAAACTTCCCGTAATAACAAAGGATGCCTGTGGGCGCTGCTGGGTTCGTTTGGCTGCCTGCTAGTGCTGGCCGTTATGCTGCTAGTGCCCGTTCTGCTCGGTTACACCAGTCTGAACGCCTTGCTCGGCACGCTGCAATCGACCATCACCAACATCGTTCAGCCGCCAGCGGTAGCGCAGACAACGTCAACGCAGACGATTGTGCAGAGCGTCCTGCCTCTTGGGCAACTGGTCAGCGTCAACGTACAGCTCGCCAAGGCCGATATTCACGTCGGCGTACGTCAGGGAGCGTTGAACGCCTGCGGGTATTTTGCCAACCATGTGGCGGTAGGCGCGGTTGAAGCTGGCGTCGATCTGACCCAGATCACCGATGCCAACATCGTTTATGACGAAGTACGCGACCGCTATACGCTGATCCTGCCCGCGCCTCAGATTACAAGCTGCCGCATTGAGTTCATACGGCAGTATGACCGGTCGACGACAGCCTGCCCGGTTGACTGGGACGAAGCGCGAATGCTGGCTCAGGTGGTGGCGCTGGAAGATTTTCGCGAGGACGCCATCGAAGGCGGCATCCTACAACGCGCCGAACGTGAGGCTGCAGTCGCGCTCGACAGCTTTGTCGAAGCACTGACCGGCCGCCCGGTCGATATCACGTTCGCGGAAAGCGACGAGGTCACGATTCCACCATCATGCCAGTCGCAACCGCCAGAGGGCTGGAGCTTTGATCCGGCGACCAATGCATGGACGAAACAATCATAGGTAGCGGGCAACCCGCTGTTACCAGCCCTTTACCAGGATTCGCACAGACCGTTGTAGCTAGACTTTTAGCACCCGATCAGCCTAGAATTCGCGTATTGGTCAGTTTAGGAGAAAGTTAAGCTTTGGGAAGCATCACGATCACACAGCGCGATCTGGAACGGTTGCGCAACCTTCTAAGCGACGCTGTCAGCCAGTCCAGCCGCGACTATCTGGAAAAACTTGAAGCCGAATTGAACCGGGCGACGATCGTTACGCCGGAAGAAATTCCTGCCGATGTGGTGACGATGAACTCGACGGTACGTTTGGTCGATCTCGACACGGATGAGGATATGATCGTCACGCTGGTCTATCCCGACGAAGCGGACATCAGGCAAGGCAAAATCTCGGTCCTCGCGCCCATTGGCACCGGCATGATCGGTTATCGCGTTGGCGACATCTTTGAATGGGAAGTGCCGGAAGGCACGCGGCGGTTAAAGATCGCTGAGATGATGTACCAGCCGGAAGCAGCCGGCAAGGATATCTGACAGCCATTCGGCCCTCGCACTCGCCGGTTGTTGCGAGGGCCGAATGCCCAATACTCAATACACTAGCCGCCCAGATAGGCTTGCTTGATCGTTTCGTTGTTCTGAAGCGCTGCGGCAGTGTCGGCGTGCGTGACGTAGCCGCTTTGCAGCACGTAGGCGCGGTCGGCAATGGCCAGCGCCATTTGCGCGTTCTGCTCGACCAGCAGGATCGTCGTACCGCTTTCGCGATTGAGATAGGTAATGACGTCGAAAATCTCGCGCACCAGCAGCGGGGCCAGCCCCATCGACGGTTCATCCAGCAGCAGAATCTGCGGGCGCGCCATCAACGCCCGGCCAATCGCCAGCATCTGCTGCTCACCGCCCGAAAGCGTACCGCCCAACTGTTTCTGACGCTCGCGCAAACGCGGAAAACGCTCAAAGACATATTCCATATCGCGCGCCACACCGTCGCGATCGTTCCGGCTAAAAGCGCCCATTTCCAGATTTTCGCGCACCGTCAAGCGGGTGAAAATCTTTCGCCCCTCCGGCGATTGCACCACGCCCAATTGCACGATTTCATACGGGCGCATGCGCGTGATATCGCGGTCGCGCAAGAGAATGCTGCCGCTGGCCGCCGGCGTGATGCCGCAGATCGTATTAAGCGTGGTCGTCTTGCCCGCGCCGTTGCCGCCGATCAGCGTCACAATTTCGCCCTCGTCTACCGAGAGCGAAACACCCTTGAGCGCGTGGATCCGGCCATAGTAAGTGTGAATGTCGTTGACGCGAAGCAGGCTCATGACCGCTGTGCCTCCGCGTCTTCGGTATCCACCAGCAAGGGTTCGTCGTCCGGGCCAACGCCCAGATAGGCTTCAATGACTTTCGGATTGCGCTGGATTTCGGCGGGCGTGCCTTCGGCGATCTTTTGACCGTAGTCCATGACGCTAACCTGATCCGAAATGCCCATGACCAGTTTCATGTCATGTTCAATGAGAAAAATCGTCAGCCCGCGCTCATCACGCAGCCGCCGGATGAAGTGCATCATCTCGTCCGTTTCCTGCGGGTTCATGCCCGCCGTTGGCTCGTCGAGCAGCAGCAACCCAGGCTCCGACGCCAGCGCGCGCGCTATTTCAAGCTGCCGTTGTTGGCCGTAAGGCAGGTTTTCGGCCAGCCAGTCGCCCTTATCGGCCAGCCCGACAAATTCCAGCAAGTCCATCGCCCGGCTCAGCGCGCGCTGTTCCTCACGCCGCATACCGGGAAAGCCAAGCGTCGCGGCAATGAAATTACCGCCAAGGCGCGGGTGCATCCCCACCAGCACGTTCTCGATGACGGTCATGCCCGCGAACAGGCGAATGTTCTGATAGGTGCGCGAGATGCCGAGTGCGGCGATTTTGTCGGGCCGCAGCCCGCCAATCGACCGCCCATTGTAGATCACCTCGCCTTCATCCGGTGAGTAAAAGCCGGTGATGCAGTTGAAAAACGTCGTTTTGCCCGCGCCATTAGGCCCGATCAGGCTGGCAATTGCCCCACGTTCGATCTGCAAATCCACATGTCGCACAGCCGTCAGGCCGCCAAAACGCTTCACAAGCCCACGAACGTCAAGCAGATATTCGGTCATGATGTGACGCTCCCTCTGCTGCGGATCTCGGCCGCCTGTTCGCTGAGCTGGCGGGGCATTGGCGGAATCAGACCTTCGGGCTTGAGTAGCATGGCAACGACCAGCAGCACGCCGAAGGCGAGCAGGCGATAGCTTTCGAGTTCGCGCAGGACTTCAGGCAAGCCGATAAGCACCAACGAGCCAATTATGACGCCCGGAATGGAGCCAAGCCCGCCGATGATCACCAGACTGAGGACGTTAATCGACACCAGCAAGGTGTAGCTATCCGGGTACGCGCCATAGAGCCGTGTTCCTGCAATCGCGCCGCCCATCGCCGCGAATGCCGCGCCAATCGAAAAGGCGAGCAATTTGGTCTGCGTCAGATTGATGCCCATCGCCTGCGCCACATCTTCGTCGGCGCGCATGGCCCGCCACGCCCGCCCAAGGCGAGTGCTGGCCAGCCGCATACCGATGATCGCCGTGACGACGATGCCGGCGAGTATTAGATAGTAGATGCCGGTTGCGCCAGTCAATTCCACGCGCCATGCCGGATTGATTGCCGTCAGATCGATCACCGGGCGCGGGATATTCGGGATGCCCTGAGCCGCGCCGAACAGAGGTTTGAAGTCGTCGAACTTGACGATCAGGCGAATGATCTCGCCAAAACCAAGCGTCACAATAGCGAGATAATCGCCACGCAGCCGCAGCACCGGAATGCCAAGCAGGATGCCGAAGACCGCGCCCAGCGCGATTGATAGCGGCCACGCTTCCCAGAACGTGAGCACGCGACAGACCTCGCCCACCGTTTCCGGCGTAAGCTGGCTGGCCGGAACGCCGCCACAGGTCAGCAGGCTTGGCGTCGTCAATAATCCGATGGAATACGCGCCAATGGCGAAAAAGGCCACGTAACCGAGGTCGAGCAGGCCGGCAAAGCCAACCACGATATTGAGGCCAATGCCCATGATAATGTACAGGCCAACAAGGTTGAGTACGTCGGTGATGTACTGTCCCAGAAAGAACGGCGCGACCACCAACACGGCTAGCACACCGAGCATCGAAAGCCACTGGACGCGCTGTCGTTCAAAACGCGGCAATGCTTCGTAGCGCGCCTGGATCGGGCTGCCAAGCCGGGGAATAATCCACGCGCCGGCGGCCATCAGGATAAAGGACAGCACGGCTGTGGTCAGAGACATGCCGCCCTGCGCGTTCAGAATGCCAAGAATGATGAGGCTGACGCCGAAATACAGAACGCCGTTGTGGATGGCGCGCGAGGCAACCGTGATAACGCCGCCGAGCGCGCCGATGACGGCGAAGATCAGGCCATAGGCAACCAGTCGATTCGCCGGGTCCTGATTCAGCAGCACGGGCATCGCGCCGGTTCCCCGCAAGATACCGCCCGGTTCAAGCCCGCCGCTGTTCGCCGCTACCGCGAGCAGGACAGCGACAACGAGGCCGGCCAGCGCTCCAATCACCGCGCGCAGCACGGAAGAAGGCCGGCGCGAAAGAAATGCCACGAGATAACCGGCTACGATAGTCAGGGCAACAGCCAGCGCATCGGGCAGTGTGAAAATATTTCTGATCTGGCTTTGCAGCAGGCCGATGACGACCGTCATGCCAAGGCCAAGCAGCAGAATGCCACGCGCTTCTCGCGGCAGCAGCGGCAGAGCGCCGCCGATCAGACCCAGACCGGCGCTGGCGCCAAGCAGGCTGAGAAGGCCACTGCCGAGGTCGGTTTGCCCAAGCGTCACCGTGCTGCCTAGCAGTTGGTTGACGTCGGGAAACACGAATGACAGGCTGACGTTGGTCTGCAATACGACCAGCAGCGCCAATGCCACGCCGACAACCAGACTGCCAGCCATGCCGTTGAGAAGCGCCGCGCCGGCGCTCGGCCGGTTGAGATGTTGCGCGGCCAGAAACCCGGTCCCGGCCAATATCAGTACCAGCAGAACGGTGCTGAGCGTAAGACCGGTGTCGATCACGATGCGTCCGGCAAAGGTGCCGAACATGCCTGTGAGCGTCAGCAAAAGCGTACCGATGGCCACATACAGGCCATAACGTAACGTATCGCGGGCGATCATACCTTTTATGCCTTCTTATGTGACAGAACTTCGCCCAGGATACCCGTTGGACGGAAAATCAGAATAAGCACCAGCATGCTGAAAGCAATCACGTCCTTGAGCTGGTTGGAAAGCCCAAGCATCGACGGCGCGACCGACTCGACCACGCCGAGGAACAACCCGCCGAACATCGCGCCGGGAATGTTGCCAATGCCGCCCAAAACCGCTGCCGTAAACGCCTTGATACCCGGAATAAAGCCGATGAACGGAGTGACCTGCTGGTTGTAGAGAGCGTAGAGAACGCCGCCCGCGCCCGCCAGTGCTGCGCCGAGAACAAACGTCGTCACGATCACGCGGTCGACGTTCACCCCCATGAGCGCCGCTGTGCTCTTGTCTTCGGCGACGGCGCGCATCGCCTTGCCCATCTTCGTGCGCTGAATGTAGAACCACAACGCAGCCATCATGACCAGCGCGACGAAGAACACCAGGAAATGAATCGGCAGGATACGCAGGTTGATACCGAGCACATTGACGTCATAGCGCCCACTGATCAAGTCCAGACCGCGACAAATCTCAGCGCCGTCAACTTCATGGCATTCCAGATTGGGGAACAACTGCGGCAGCACGTAGAAGTTGACATCGGGATAACGCCGCGTGCTGACGCCAAACAGGCGCAGGAAAAGCTGCTGTAACGCAATGGACGCGCCAATCGCCGTGATCAGCGGAACCAGACGCGGCGCGTTACGAAGCGGGCGATAGGCAATTCGCTCCAGCGCTACGGCAATTGTGACCGAGGCCAACACGCCGCTAAACACCGTAATCAGCAGGGCTATGCCGGTGTTCGTGTACAAAAAGCCGGAATTCTGCAGGGCAGTAATGACAAAAAAGCCGATATAAGCGCCCGACATGAAAACTTCGCCGTGAGCAAAATTAATCATCAGCAAAATGCCATAGACCAGCGTGTAACCAAGCGCGATGAGCGCGTAGACGCTGCCTTGGGCCAGCCCAAAAATTGTTTGCCGGGCGAACTGGTCGATCCGGTAGCTTCCGGTAACAATGTTGTTGAGCGCCACATAGGCGATGAAGACGACGAAGATCAGGCCGACAAGGCGCAGCGGGCTTCGGATCGTGTTTTCCAGAAACCAGTTTCGAGGTTTGTAAATAAATCGCCGTCCAAGCGGCGCAACAGGGGTTGCATCGGTTGTTGTCATACCTGCTCCTACAAAACGCAGCCGTGCCGGGAAGTCACCAGGCCGCGGGGTACTACGGGCGTTCGGATCGATTATTTATAACCGATGTTTCGCTGTAATAAAAGAGGCGGGATTGCTCCCGCCTCTGGCTGATTTTATCTGGTCAGAGCGACGACAGACGACGCCCTGACACAAACCGGAATGACTTATTCCTCGGCAGTGGCCTCGGCTTCAGGCTCTTCCGCTTCTTCGGTAGCAGCGGCGTCGTCTTCAGCATCGGCCTCATCTTCTTCCGCCGCCTCAGTTTCAGCGGGCTCGGCCTCGACCTCGGTCAGCACGACTTCGTCGTCCACAACGCTGCCGATGTACAGGCGCACGAACTGGCCATCCTGAACCTGATCAATGCCGACATCAGAGAAGGACATCTCGCCGGTGCCGTCAGCGTTCAGCACGCCGGTCAGGCCCTGGAAGTTCGAAACGCTGCGGACGTACTCGGCCAGCGCCTCGCGGTCGATGACCAACTGACCGTCCTGAACCGTGCCAACCGCCTCAACCGCGTCGAGCAGGATGTTCACCGCGTCATAAGCCGTGCCATGATAGGGTGCGGGCGGCTGCTCGCCATAGGTTTCCTCGTACTCGGCCAGGAACTGATCGAATTCCTCGCTGCTGGCAGGAATGGCCTTGGAAGCATACACGCCTTCACCCGCTGCGCCGGCCAGCTCGATGAACTCGGTGCCGTTGATGCCGTCAGCGCCCATGAACAGCGTGTCTTCCAGACCAGCATCGGCGCGCTGCTGTGCGAGACGGGCCGCTTCAGCCGGGAAGCCGCCGAAGTAGATCAGCTCCGGATCGGCCTGCGCGATATCTTCCAGCAGACCACGGAAGTCGGTGTCGCCCACGTTCACCGCGTCGGTCGCCACAATCTCGCCACCGAGTTCGGTGAAGCGCTCGGACAGCACGGTCACCAGACCTTCACCATAGGGGCTGCCGTCGTGGATGGCGGCAACGCGGCGCACGCCGAGCACCTGATAGATGAAGTCGGCGGCGATGCGGCCCTGGAAGGCGTCGGACACAACCGAACGATTGAAGCTGCTGAAGCCAGCGGTCGTCAGGTCAGCCTGCGTGCAGCTCGGGCTGATGGTGGTGAAGCCGGCAGCGTCGAAAATCGGCGCGGCAGCACGGCAGGCGCTGGAGCACATCGGGCCAACAACCGCCACGATACCTTCATCCGACACGAAGCGGTTGGCCACCGCCTGACCGCCCTCGGCCGAGCACTGGTCGTCCTGAACGTTGAGCGCCACTTCGAATTCCTGGCCATCAACCGTCACAACACCACGGCGAGCAACGGCGATCTCAGCGCCGCGCTGGATGTCGATGCCGAGCGGCGCGATGCCCTCGCCCGACAGACCGGCCGCCAGACCGATGACAACCGTGCCATCTTCGGCAACCGTGACCACGTTACCCAGATCAGCGCTGGGGGCTTCCGTTGCAAGCGCGCCCGGTTCCTCGGTCGCCTCTTCCTCGGCCTCTTCGGTCACATCGGCTTCTTCTTCAGCTTCTTCTTCGGCCTCTTCGGTCGCCGTTACTTCTTCTTCAGCCTCTTCCTCAGCTTCTTCAGTCGCAACAGCTTCCTCGGTCGGCTCGGTTTCTTCAGCTTCTTCGGTCACGGCCGTTGGCACGGCTGCAACTTCTTCGCCCTCTTCCTCAGCTGCCTCGGTTTCCTCTGCAGCGGGTTCAGTCTCCTCAGCTTCTTCAGCCGGAGCTTCTTCTTCCTCAACAACAGGTTCTTCTTCTTCCGCAACCTCGGTCGGCGGCTCGGTAGGCCGCGGAGTCGGGGTCGGGGTCGCCTGCGGCTGGCAAGCCGCGAACACAATGGCAAACACCATCAGTAATGCAAGAGACCAGCGTAACTTTGTTTTTGACATAGAGACCCTCCGTGGGAAATCCCCCCAATACACATGTGAAGTTAAGCAGCAATGACACTCTCTGCAACGGCAGAGTCTCCCCGAAGAGGATGACGTCGGCCCGTGTCGAGGCAGTCAAGCAGTTTCAACGCCAAAGATGGCGATCTGCTTCAAGACGCCGGAAGAAACTATGGCTCGTAATGTCAGTACAGACAATGGCAGCGAAACGCCATGTGCAATGTTATCATTAATGTTTCGCCAGATGCAACCATTTCGCCCCTAAAAGACGATTGTTTAACAAAACCTCACGAAATTCAGGTATTTGCTGCGGCAAACTGCCGCACAGCCTCGGCGCTGTTAAGCGCAACGCCGTCTGCGGAGTTGTCAATCCGGCGCAGTAACCCGGTGAGGACGTCCTTTGGGCCAAATTCCAGGAACGTGGTGACGCCGCGTGCCGCCAGCGCACGCACCGTCTCCGTCCAGCGGACTGACTGAACCAGTTGGACACGCAGTTCCTGGCGGATAGCATCCTCGGTTTCCAGCGGCGTGACACTGGTGTTCGCAATCACGACAGCCTGAGGCGCGGTTATGGGCGTGCTCTCCAGTACACCGGCAAATGCCTCGGCAGCGGACTGCATGAGGGGCGAGTGGGAGGCGATGCTAACCGCCAACCGCACGGCGCGACGCGCGCCGGCTTCTTTTGCCAGCTCCACCGCCCGGTCCAGCGCTTCGCTCTCACCGGAAATAACGATTTGCCCAGGGCAATTGTCGTTCGCCAGCACCACAAGGCGTCCGGTTTCGCTGCTGGCACGTTCGCAGATATCGCGCACCACTTCTGCATCCAGGCCGAGCAGCGCCGCCATCGCGCCCGGCTTTTCCTCGCCCGCAGCTTTCATCAAACGACCGCGCTCGCGCACGAGGCGCAGGCCATCCTCAAAGCTGAACGCCCCGGCCGCCGCCAGCGCAGTGAATTCGCCCAGACTGTGACCGGCCATGTATGCAGCTTGTAATTGCGGTAATTCAGCCTGTAGTGCTCGCAGCGTCGCAATGCCGCATACGTACAGCGCAGGCTGGGTGTTGAGAGTATCATTCAGGTCCGATTCCGGCCCCTCAAAAAGCAGGCGTGACAGCGAGAAACCGAGAACGTCATCGGCCTGTTCAAACGTGCTGCGTGCAGCGGGGAAAGCATCGGCCAGGTCTTTTCCCATGCCAACGACCTGAGAACCCTGACCGGGGAAAACAAAAGCAGTTGTTGCGGGATTCAACATGCGCGATATCTCTTTCTCAGTGTTGGGCGCAGATTATCGCGACGTAAATAAAAAGAGCCGCACCACGTTCTATTGATAGCACGGCCCAGATGTCTTACGACATCCCGATCACTGGCTTACTTATTGCTCTCCACCTCGATCACGGTCTGGCCCCTGTAAGACCCGCAGTTCGGGCAGACCCGGTGAGCAACGCGGTATTCGCCGCAGCTTTCGCAGCGCACAAGATGCTTCAACGACAGCGCGTCGTGCGCGCGACGCCGGTTCCGGCGGCTGATGGAATGTTTACGTTTTGGCAGCGGGCCCACGCGAAAACTCCTCTAAAGCTCGTTGGGCCTTAATAGCCCAGTCCAATTCACAAGTCGCCGCATTATAGTTGCACGCTCACTCAGGTGTCAAGACAAGCCTTCGCCTGCCAGCCGGGAAAACAGTGTCAGATCACGACCCGCTATAGTAGCGCTTGCCCTTAAGCCGGTCCGGCAGCAGGTCGGTATCGTCGCCCTTGCCGTAGCCGAGTTCTTTCATCAGCTTCGTCGGCGCGTTACGGATTTGCATCGGGATCGGCAGATTGCCATGCTTTTGCACGTCCTCCAGCGCCTCAAAAAAGGCGTCGCAGGAAGCCCGGCTCTTTGGCGCGCGCGCCAGATAAACCGTGCCATGTGCCAGATTGATCTGGCATTCGGGATAGCCTATTGTTTCGACCGCTCGAAAAACCTCGTTGGCCACGACCAGCGCCATCGGGTCGGCCATGCCAACATCCTCGCTGGCGAAAATGACCATGCGGCGGGCGATGAATTTGGGGTCCTCCCCGGCATTGACCATGCGCGCCAGATAATAGAGCGCAGCGTCGACCTGACTGGCGCGCATGCTCTTGATAAAGGCGCTGATAGTGTTGTAGTGCTCCTCGGCCTGCTTGTCATAGCGCAGATGCTTCGATTGCAGCGCGTCCTTCAGGTTGTCTAGCGTCAGCGGCACACCTTCGGTGGCATACAGATTGGCAGTCGCTTCGAGCAGGTTCAGGCCCTGACGAGCATCGCCATTGGCGTATTCAGCCAGAAAAGCCGCCGCCTCGTCCGTCAGAGTCACGCCCAGTTGCTGCGCGCCCCGGCGAACGATGCGTTCGAGGTCGGCAACAGTCAGCGGTTCGAGTACAAAGACCTGGCTGCGGGACAACAGGGCCGAGATGACCTCAAAACTCGGGTTCTCGGTCGTCGCGCCGATGAGCACCAGCGTGCCATCTTCGACGTGTGGCAGCAGAAAGTCCTGCTGGGCCTTGTTAAAGCGGTGAATTTCATCGAGGAAGAGGATTGCCCCGCCCTGCTTCCGCGGCTCAAGGCTACTGAACAAATCCTGATGTCCGTTGCGCTCGCGGCGGGCTGCCTCGACAATCGAGCGCACATCATCCTTGCTGGCCGAGACGGCGGAAAGCGCGAAGAAGGGGCGATTGGCCGCCTTGGCGATCAGCCGCGCCAGCGTCGTCTTGCCGACGCCGGGCGGCCCCCAGAAGATCATCGAGTGGATTTTACCGCTGTGGATCGCCTGATAGAGTGGCTTGCCCGGAGCGACAAGATGCTCCTGACCGATGAATTCGTCCAGACTTTCAGGCCGAATGCGATCAGCCAGCGGCTGCTGTTGGCTTTGGGATGTCATAACCCGCTTCCAGAATGAAACGGCGAACGAGGTTGATTATACCTGACCTTGAAGGGCATCCCCCGCCCTAATACCGTTTCGCCGTGGACGTGCTTTTGGCCGGCAATCCGCGCCGATCCGCTACAGCGGGCACATAAGGGGCGTGCATTCTTAAACAGCACTGCGCCGGCCGGTTGCAGGCAACAGCGCTCACGGCACTGCTACCCGTCCGGTTCTCCCTCTCCCCGACCTGTTTTTGATCCGGGGAGAGGGAGATCGAAAGCGGAGATCAGCCGACCTTCACGTCGCCGCAGAGGTGTACCTGAATGCCCATCCCGGCCAGCATGGCTGCTTTGGCCGCCAGCGCTTTATCGGCCACTTCGGCGGACGGCGCGTAGGCAACCTGAATGTGGTTGGACTTGTGCCGCGCCATCATCTGGTCGCGGCTGACGCCATGCAGCACCGCGTGCATCATCGGCCACTCGGGATTCGTTGCCTGCCAGCGGCGCTCGGTTTCTTCGTCGGGCAGCGAAACCGCGCTGGCGCGGCCGATATCGCAGTGCAGCGCGCCATCCATGACATAGACGCGGCTCCAGACCACCTCGCCCGGCTTGCTCACGCCGCGAAGCGTGCCACCACCGAACGGGAAGAACATCGGCGGCTGGCGTACGCTGGTCGCGCCGGCATAGCCGTTGACGAAGTGCGACGCCGGCGCAGCGCCGGAAATCTCGAACACCCAGACGAAGTCGTCCACGCCATCGCCGGTGTAGTGCTCGCCCCAGCGCAGGTCGTGGAGCGTCGTTGAAGGATCGAGGCCCATGGCCTTCCACACGCGATTGGTCACGATCGCGTCGACCGCGCTTCCTTCATCGACTTCGTTGAAGTGCGGCAGCGCCTCGCCGTCATACAGCGGCGTTTCGGAACCGGCATGATACACCGGCGGGCGGTCGGGGTTATTCAACAGGCCCTCGGCAAGGTCAGACGCCGGAGCCATATCCTTGAGACCCTGCTGGTACTGGATGCCGATCGCGGCGCAGCCAAACGAATGGGCGATACGCACCGCGGCGATATACATCTTCAATTGATCGCGAATCTGATCGTCGGTCAGTTCGGTCGCCGGGTCGCTGCCGGTGATGAACTTCATGCCGCGGTTTTCAAGCCACTGGCGTGCAGCATGGGCCTCTTCATCGGCGACGTTACGCATGGCCGCCACCAGCGCCGACTGGCTCAGGCGTTCCTTATAGATGCCCGTCGGGTTCAGCAATTCGTCGTCGATGATGGCGTTGTACATGCCCATACAGCCTTCATCGAAAACGCCGATGATGGCCTTTTCGTGCCGAATCTGTCGCGCCAGCGCTTCGCCCAGCTCACGCTCCGCCTGTGGCAGCTTGCCGGGATCAAGGTCGCGGCAGTGGCTGGTGTCATGCTTAATCTTGCCCTCTCGGATCCACTGCCGGATGCCGTTAAGGAAGAAGTCGTCCGTGAAATCGACGCTCCAGATGGTGCTGTAGTTGACACCCATCTTGGTTAGCGAACCATTCAGGTTGAGCAGCCCTACCAGTCCGGGCCACTGGCCACTCCAGTTGGCAACGGTGAGGATGGGGCCGCGGTGATCGCGCAGGCCATGAAGCACGTGGTGGCTGTACTGCCAGACGGCCTCGGCGACAATCAGCGGCGCGTCGGGATGGATGCTCTTGAACACATCCATGCCCATGCGCTGGCTCCAGATGAAACCGTGTTCCAGATCCGGATCATAGGGATGACCGCGCTTCACCGTCACCCCCTCGCGCGCGAACGCCTCGATCACGCGCTTTTCCATGTCTGCCTGAGCTGGCCAGCAGATGCGGTTAGCCGGCTGGCGCAGGTCGCCGCTGGCCACCAGAATGGCTTCGTTTGGCCCGACCGGCGCCGGTTCGGTGATCTGTGGAACTGCATAATCTGACATTGGTATTGGCTCCCTTGCAAGCGAATAGCTGCCCTGAAGACTATCAACCTGCGCCAAAATTACACCGAACGCGCCAAAACGTCCAAGCCCTGGTTACAGACCACCCAGGCGCAGGGTGATGGTTCTCATGGATAAGCGAGAGTTAATGATGCTCAGGATTGCAGAGAACAGACGCCAGCGATAGTTCCCGCCAGAAGTTGAAGCCTAGCTGCAAGGATGGAGCCACACAACAAAAATCCCCTCTTTGACCGTGAGGCAAGAGGGGATTTCGTATGCTGAAATTCCAGATCGCCGCTTTACGAGCGAGCGTTCTAGAAAAAGTTCTGCATGATGACAACCTGCAGCAACCAGACGCCAATGATGCTATTGAACACGAACAGACCTTGAGCCTGAGCGCGCCCGCTGGCATCGAGGGCGATGGTTCCGCGCATGTCGGTCTGGGGGCGGTAGAACATGCTCAGGGGAATCGCAATCAGCCCGACGGCGCCGAGCCAGATCGGGAACGCACCCTGAACCGCAGCAGCGACAAGGCAGGCCGCCGCCAGCGCGATGGAGAGGTACATCATCTTGCGGGTATAGTTCGGCCCGAGAATGATCGCCGTGTTATACAGTCCCGCAGCTTTATCCATATGAAAATCCCGAAGCTGGTTGTAAAGCTGGCCATAGACCGAAACCAGCGTTGCGCTGGCAGCGACCAGCCAGACAAGCCCTGGCTGGTTATCGTAAACAAAGTAGCCGGCCAGCAACAGCAGGCCACTCAGCATCAGCGAATGCGAGACGATGTCTGTAACCGGCCACGCCTTGAGGCGCACAGGCCGCCATGAATAAAGATGCGACAGGAGCAGCGTGGCGATGCCGATGCCAAGCACCTGCACGCCGCCAAAGGCATACAGGATCAGCGTGGCCGCAGCCACAATCCGGCACGCGGCATAACCGACGCGAATGCCGAGACGTCCGCTGGTGATGGGATTCTTGGCCGCGCGAGCAGGATCGAGCGCATCGTCGGGCGCGTCCTCGATATCGTTGATCATAAAGGCGTAGGCTACCGCCAGAATATTCGCCGCGGTGACGGCAACAAGCCGAAGATCGAGCGGGTGGTTATGTGGACGCGCTGCCAGCAACGCCCCCAGAAGTGTTAACGGAGAAAAG
>QGUR01000047.1 GCA_003242205.1 Chloroflexota bacterium
GCGAAGGAACGCGCTGCCGAACTGCTCTCGATGGTCGGCATTCCCGATGCATCCCGGCGGCTGAACAATTACCCGCACCAGTTTTCAGGCGGCATGCGCCAGCGCGTGATGATCGCCATGGCGCTGTCCTGCAATCCCAAGCTGCTGATCGCCGACGAGCCGACCACGGCGCTCGACGTGACGATTCAGGCGCAGATTCTCGATCTGGTGAAGCGCCTGCGCGACCAGCTCGGCATGGCGATGATCTGGATCAGCCACGACCTCGGCGTTGTCGCCGGGCTAGCAGACACCGTGCAGGTGATGTACGCCGGTATGATCGTCGAGCGCGGCAAGTCGCGCGATGTCTTTGGCGATACGCGCCATCCCTACACGCTTGGCCTGCTGAAGTCGCTACCGAGGTTGGACGCGCGCCAGCGAGGCAAGTTGAACCAGATTGAAGGCTCGCCACCGGATATGCGCGTCGCGCCCAAGGGCTGCCCGTTCTTCCCGCGCTGCCCCTTCCGCATCCCAGGTAAATGCGATGAAATCATGCCGCCGCTGATCCCCGGTCCATCCAGCCCGCCCGATCATCTGAAGGCCTGCTGGGTTGATGTGCGTACCGGCCAGCCGCTGCCTGACCAGGAAGGAGTGACACAAGGTGTCAAGTAGCGTTCATTACGACCCGCGGGCAACCGCTGCCGTGGCCGCCAAGGAGGGCAAGGAAGTCCTCGTTCAGGTACGCGGCCTGAAGAAGTATTTCCCGATTACCTCCGGCATTATCCTGCAGCGGCAGGTTGGCGCGGTAAAAGCCGTCGATGATGTGAGCTTCAACATTTACAAGGGCGAAACGCTCGGTCTCGTCGGTGAATCCGGCTGCGGCAAAAGCACGACGGGCCGCACCGTGCTGCAACTCTATAAACCGACCGAAGGCTCGGTCGTGTTTGAAGGGCAGGAGCTGACGACCATGAGCAGCGCCGAACTGCGGAAGATGCGGCGGCGCATGCAGATGATCTTCCAGGACCCGTTCGCCTCGCTGAACCCGCGCATGTCGGTCGGCTCCATCGTGAGCGAACCGTTACGCATTCACAAGACGATCACCAACCGCGCCGAAATGCAGGAATATGTCGAGCACCTGCTGGAGCGCGTCGGTCTGAATCCGTATTACGTCAACCGCTACCCGCATGAATTCTCCGGCGGGCAGCGCCAGCGTATCGGCATCGCCCGCGCTCTGGCGCTGCGGCCCACTTTCATCGTCGCTGACGAGCCGATTTCGGCGCTCGACGTGTCGATTCAGGCGCAGGTCGTCAACCTGCTGGAAGAGCTTCAGGACGAATTTAACCTGACGTACCTGTTCATCGCTCACGACCTGAGCATGGTGCGCCATATCTGCGACCGTGTCGCGGTGATGTATCTCGGCAAGATCGTCGAGATGGGCCCGACGGAAGAGGTATACGAGAACCCGCTGCACCCATATACGCAGGCATTGCTCTCGGCGGTTCCCGTGCCCGACCCGATGATCGAGGCGACGCGCCAGCGCATCATTCTGCGCGGCGACGTGCCCAGCCCGGCACGCCCGCCGATTGGCTGCAATTTCAACACGCGCTGCCCGGTGGCAATTGAAGGCATCTGCTATCAGGAGCCTGATCCGCCACTGATCGAGATTACGCCCGGTCACTACGTGGCATGCCACCGCGTCACGACATAGGCCCTCACCTCCGGCCTTCTCCCAACTGCTTCGCCGGAAGAGAAGGCATCGAAGGCCCGAACAACAGGATATGAACAGTAGAGGCCTGAAATCGTCAGGCCTCTATTGATTTCGGCGAGAATATACCGGCGGGCCTTGAGTGCGGACTGTCGCGTTCCCTCCGCTCTCCCTACCCGCGTTGTCAAAGAAAAGACCATCACGCTACAATTCGGATTGCGAAGGCAAAGAAAGGTAGTGTGGCGACGCTATGGCGTATGGACGCCTGGACGTTTTCTGGCCCGACGGACAATTCCAGACCTTCCCACTGGCAGAGCCGACGGTGTCCGTAGGGCGCTCCAGCGGCAACACCATCAGCCTGGACAGCGATAATATCTCGCGCTACCACTTCAACCTGACGCACAAAGACGGCCAGACCTATATCACCGATCTCGGCTCGGCCAACGGCACGTTTGTCGACTCGCTGCGGCTGGAGAGCAACAAGCCACAGGCGCTCTATGGCGGCGAGGAAATTCAAGTTGGCGAATTGCGGATGATTTACAACGTGTTCGACGATTCGCCAACGCGCCCGATGCTGGTTCCGGAAGAAACGACCCGGCGCATCGAACTGGAAGCGCCCGCGTTTCGCATCGACCTGCTCGGCCCCTCGCAGCCCGTTTCTCCCGGCGCGCACATCACGGCAGAACTCACGATCACCAACACGGGAACGGAGCCCGAACGCTATCTGGTGGAGGTCAACGGGCTGCCGCGCGACTGGGTTCGCATCGACCGCCCAACGGTAGAGGTCGCTCCCGGCAAGTCCGAGCCGGTCGTCATCAGTTTCAAGCCCGCCCGGCGCAGCGAAAGCACCCCCGGCGACTATCACGCCTATGTCACCGTGCGGCCAAGCCGGGATGCGGTCACGCTTTTGAACGCTGATTTTGTGCTCACTATTCTGCCGTTCGGCGGCTTCGGCATGGCGCTGGATAGCAACGACCTGACGCCGGATGAACCGCTGCGGCTGCATCTGCACAATCAGGGCAGCAATCCACTGCCCCTGCACCTGATGGTGCATGATCCCAATGACGCCATTCAGGCCAATATTCCCGCGCCGAGCCTGACGTTAAAGCCCGGACAGCGGCTGATGGTTCAGGCGAGCGTGCGGCCCAAACGACGCCACCTGTTCGGGGAAACCCGGATTTACCCGTTCGACGTCGTCGTCAAGTCGGGCGACGCAGCAGGCTTCACCGCCGCCCAACGAGCGTATCTGAGCGTGCCGGCATCGATGCCGATGTGGGCCCCCATCGCGATTGTCGGGGCGGCCAGCGCCATGATCATGCTGCTGATCGCGATCATCGCCATTCTCGGCGCGCAGAGCGCCTTCAACGCCGCGCCGGAGATCACCCGGTTTGAAGTCAGCAGCACACAGGTCGCGCAGGGCGAGCCGCTGGTCGTCAACTGGCAGGCGAACAACGCCCAGCGCATCGTGCTCACGCTTAACGGCACGCCGGTTTTCCGTGAGGAAGGCGATCTGGCGACGACAAGCTACACCATTAACACCAGCGGGCTGACGGGCGAGGTGGTCGTGGCGGTACAGGCATCAAGTGAGGGCGGCACACGAAACAGCAGTCAGGTGGTATCTATCGTCCAGCCCATGCAGATCAACCTGTTTACCGTCAACCCGCCGCAGCTTGTTCGCAACGTCGTGCAACCGATCACGATCACATGGAACACACAGGGCGCGGTCCTGACGAGGATTATCGGTCTGGAGAGCTTCACGACCGCCAGCATCGCCTCGACCTATGGCCCGAACGAGACACTGAGCGACATCGTCGGCATTCCGCAGAACCCGCTGAACCTGACCCTGTATGCCGAAGATGGGCAAGGGAACGCCATCGAGCAATCCATTGTGGTCGAGGTTGTCGATCCCATCTGCCGCGCGGGCGTCGATGGCGTGGCGCTGCGCGCCGAGCCGCACCCGGAGGCGCAGATCGTCAGCACCCTGCCGGAAGGGCGCTCGGTGGTCGTTGACGCGCAGGATGAGTCGCGCCTGTGGCTGCGCGTGGTGCTGCCCGGCGGCGTGCTTGGCTGGGGACCGGCGAACGCCTTTGAATGCGCGTCCAACTTCCGCGTCGAAAACCTGCGTCAGGTGCTGATTATCCCAACCGTCATACCGAGCGTGGAGCGCACGGAAAGCCTGCCTGCCACCGATGCGCCGGTTGTGACGGCGACGCCGCGCCGGCTGACAGCGACGCCGACCGTCACGCGGCCCGCGCCAACGCCGACGCCGACGGCAACCGTCACCGGCCCGTAACGACGCGAATAGCCCGCGCCGTCATTCCCGCTGCGCCAGCCTGTCGATCACGCTGTTGGGGCCGACAAAGACCGAGCCGCCTTCGCGCACGGTATCCTGAATCAGCCGGATCATGTTCTCTTTGTCTGAATTGACCAGCGCAATCCACTCCTGCGGCGCGCCGGTATCAGGATCATACTTCGCGCCCCAGTTCGCCATCTCGACGAGGATGGGAATAAGGTCGATCCCTTTCTCGGTCAGCGTATAGACCTCTTTGCGCCTGTCGATCGGGTGAGGCGTTTTGACGAGAATGCCATGACGTTCGAGCTGGGCGAGACGGTTGGCGAGGATATTGGTGGCAATCCGTTCGTCCGAGCGCAGAAAATCGCCATAGGTTTTCTTGCCGAAGTAGACGATGTCACGGATGATGAGCAGCGACCAAGTATCGCCGAACGCTTCCAGCCCGAAATTGATCGGACAATTGGAGCGCCGTAGTTGCTTCTTCATTGGAGGTTACGTTTCAATACCGTTAGATACACGACCGATAGAAAATTTGTTCTTGACTTCTCCACCCGCTTTTATTATCCTGTAATAACTTGCAAAATGCAAGCTAAACCGCGCCACCCGATTCGAGGAAAGCGATGGGCATCATTTTTGAAGAACGCCAATCCGACTCGCCGTTTATCGAAACGATCTGGCGCAGCTATGCAGGTGACGGCGGTCACTTCATGTCGCTCGCCGTCAGTCGCTGGCAGATGGTGGTTTCGCGCCTGCGCGGCCGTATCGCCATCACACTGCGCGGGCCGGAAACCAGAGCTTCCGATGCCTACTGCCCCCCTGATGCCGAGTTTGTGGGTGTGTTCTTCCGTCTCGGCACGTTCATGCCCCGGCTTCCAGCCAGCCAGCTTGTGGACGGCGAATTGTGGTTGCCACAGGCCGGCAGCCGTTCTTTCTGGCTGCACGGTTCCACCTGGCAGTTCCCCGATTTTGAGAACATCGACGTCTTTGTTGACCGGCTCTTTCGCGAAGGCCTGCTCGTCCACGAACCCATCGTCGATGCCGCTCTTCAGGGGCGCGTCACGGGCCTGTCCCAGCGCTCCGTCCAGCGGCGTTTTCTACGCGCCACCGGCCTGACGCACACCAACGTTCACCAGATCGAACGCGCCCGCTATGCGACCGCGCTGTTAAGACAGGGCATGTCGATTCTCGACGTGGTCGATCTGGCCGGCTATACCGACCAGCCGCATCTCACCAGAGCGCTCAAACGCTGGATCGGGCAGACGCCCGCCCAGATCGCCGCCGGGGCCACCGTACTCGGCTTCTCAAGACCGTTCATGCAGGGCCAGCCACTGCGCGCCCTCAGCGACACAGCCCGGATAGGAGCATGACGTTCACCGGCAGCGCGCCATTAGGTGTCGTTTTTGTTCAAGACAGCCCCCTGTTCTCTGCCCTATGATTCGAACATCCGTTTCGACAGACAAAGGGTAGAGACCTTGCGCGGAAGAATCACCGCCGGCGCTGTCGCCGCCGGCATCATTGTCATCGGATATGCCTTCATGGCAAACGCCGGAACACCGGCAATGGCACAGGAAGGAAACGCCATGGGAAACTACGCTTCGATCAACGGCCTTGAAATGTATTACGAGACTCAGGGCAGCGGCGAACCGCTGATCATGCTGCATGGCGGTCTGGGCGGCATCGCGGAATTTGGCAATCTGCCTTCTATGCTCGCCACGAACCGGCAAGTCATCACCGCTGAAATGCAGGGACACGGCCATACGGCGGACATCGACCGCCCGCTGAGCTTCGAACAGATGGCGGATGACGTGGCCGGGTTGATGGATCATCTGGGGTTGGAACGCGCGGATATTTATGGCTTTTCTCTGGGTGGTGGGGTCGCGCTGCAAACCGCCATTCGCTATCCGGAACGGGTTCGCAAACTGGGGCTGGTTTCGACGCCTTACAGCCGCGCGGGCTGGTATCCTGAGGCGGCCACGGCAATGTCCTCGATGAACGCCGAGGTCGCGCAGATGATGATGACGACACCAATTTACGCCGCCTATGCCGAAGTCGCGCCAAGGCCGGACGACTGGCCCGTGCTCGTCACGAAAGTCAGCCAACTGCTTGGGCGCGATTACGACTGGTCTACGGATGTCGCCGCCATCGAAGCGCCGGTACTCTACATTGTCGGTGATGCCGACAGCGTTCGCCTCGATCATGCCGTCGAACTATTCAAACTTTTAGGCGGCGGGCAGGCAGACGGCGGTGTGGGCGGCCTGCCGAAATCGCGGCTCGCCGTACTCCCGGCAACGACGCACATCGATATGATCTTTCGCATCGAACAACTGGCCGCGTTGATTGCGCCATTCCTCGACGCGCCCGTGCCGTAGCCGTTCAAACGATACTGCTTACCGCGTGACCGGCGACAGCAAGCGATCCCTGAATATTCGCCGCTTACAACGCTTGTAAAGAGGAGCATCGAAATGGAAAAGCGCGTAGAAACCGTTCGTTCGGCGGATGGAACCGAAATCGCATTCGAGCGGCTGGGAACAGGCCCGGCGCTCATTCTGGTGGACGGCGCAGTCTGCCACCGGGCATTCGGGCCAATGCCAAGTCTGGCGCCGCTCCTTGCCCCGCACTTCACCGTATTCATGTACGACCGGCGCGGGCGCAACCAGAGCGGCGATACCCGGCCATATGCGGTCGAGCGCGAAGTCGAAGACATCGCCGCGTTGATCGATGAAGCGGGCGGCTCAGCCTACCTCTATGGTGTCTCTTCGGGCGCGGCGCTGGCGTTGGAAGCGGCAGCAAGCCAACTGAACATCACAAAGCTGGCGCTGTTCGAACCGCCATTCATGACCGACCCGCAAGCGTTATTGCGCTGGCAGTCTTATAAGACCGACCTCAACAAGCTGCTGGCGGAAGGCCGTCACAGCGATGCAATTGAACTCTTCATGGCGTTCGTCGGCACGCCTGCCGAGGCCATCGACGGAATGCGTCAGGCGCCGTTCTGGCCCATGCTTGAAGCCGTCGCCCCGACGCTGGCTTACGACGCCGCCGTTCTGGGCGATCAGTCAGTGCCGGCAGCGCGCGCGGCCTCGATCAAAATACCCACACTGGTCATGGATGGCGGGGCCAGCCCTGATTTTATGCGGCAGGGCGTGCAGGCGCTTCAGCAGGTGATTCCCGGCGCGCAGCGGCGCACGCTAGAGGGCCAGTCGCACGATGCCGCTGCCGAGGCTGTTGCGCCCGCGCTGATCGAATTTTTCACCGCCTGAGAACCTATTTTCCCCATAAACCATCGCCCATCATCAGGTTCTGTCCGGTCGCGTATGCCCATCAGATGATCGGGCAGAACCTGCTTTTGTGTTTTGACTGCCGCTTGCCGATTAGAAAATATGTTCTTGACACCGGCAGCAAAAATCGGATATGCTGTAATCACTTGCAAAATAAAAGCGATTAAAGCCGCTGTCACTCGGAGGGCCGTCAAATGTGCAGAAACATCCGAACGCTCTACAATTTCGCGCCCCCGGCAACCGACGAAGAAATTCGCGCTGCCGCGCTTCAGTATGTACGCAAGATCAGCGGCTTCAACAGGCCGTCGCAGGCCAACGAAGCCGCCTTTTATGCCGCCGTTGATGAGATCGCAGCCGCCTCGCGCCGGCTTCTCGACGCGCTCCAGACGACCGCGCCGCCTAAAAACCGCGAGGAAGAAGCGGCTAAAGCCAGAGCGCGCGCGGCACTTCGATTTTCCAGCTAGCCAAGGAGGAATGTTTGCCATGCCGCAACAGGACAGCAACCTGCCCGAAAAACTGGCAGCCCCCGCGCGCAGAGCGCTGACAGCGGCGGGTTACACCCGCCTCGAACAACTGGCACAGGCTACCGAAGACGAGATCAGACAGTTGCACGGCATCGGCCCGAACGCGCTCAAACAGCTTCGTAGCGCCCTCGCCGAGCGCGGTCTCTCGTTTGCCGGTGGCAGCGAGGCGAAAGGATAAGCGGCCAACAAGGGAAAAGTGGCCGCCGATACACCAATAACTGGCAACCGCGAACCGGATCGCCCTCATATCGCGCGTATGCATTTTCGTCTGCCAGCAGGCCGCTGGCGCAAGCGGAGAAAGTCCCATCCCCATGACCACACAACCATCCCCTGCCCCGCAGTCACAGCGCAACGTCATCTTTTCCATGCTGGTATCGCTCGACGGATACATCGAGGGGCCAAAGCGCGAACTTGACTGGCCGATCATTGATGAAGAATTTCATACCTTCGTCAACGAGCGGGAAGCGGCCCTCGGCACGTTTCTATACGGGCGTCGGCTGTACAAACTCATGTCCGACTTCTGGCCAACCGCCGATCAGGATCCGACGCAGCCGGAATACATCCACGCCTATTCCCGTATCTGGAAAGAAATGCCGAAGATCGTCTTCTCGAAGACGCTGGACAAGGTCGACTGGAACGCCCGGCTTGCCAGCAGCGACCTCGTCGAAGAAGTCACCCGGCTGAAAGCCCAACCCGGCAAAAACATCTCGGTCGGCGGCGCGGAGCTTGCCGCTTCACTGATGCGGCTCGGCCTGATCGACGAGTATGAGCTTTATATCCAGCCCATCCTGCTGGGAAGCGGCACGCGCATGTTTCCGGAGTTGCAGAACCGGACCAACCTGCGATTGATCGAAACGCGGTCATTCGGCTCCGGCGTTGTCTACCTACGCTACCAGCGGGCGAACGTATAGAGGCCGTCAGGAGACACTTTATCAGCGCGAACGGGCTGGACATCTATGTTCAAGGAAGCAGGTTCCGGCACGCCGTTACTGCTGCTCCACGGAGGGACCGCGACATTCGGATAGCTGGCAGGGCTATCTGCCGTCGCTGGCACAGCATCTTCCGGAATTTCTGCTGCGCCAACGGGCGTAGCGTATACAGACAGGTCCCTTGATAAAAAAACCGCCGCAAGCCGCGCCACTTTAGCGGCTGCGGAGTGTTACGGGAGCGAATGCGAATCTTGAACCGGGGCCTGCCCTGTGGTACACTGCTCTGCCGGATTGTCCACAGTGGCATTCCCACAATCACACGCCGGGACCCGGCTGGGTGTTGCTCGTGGTTCATCCACGAGTTGGCAGCCAGGGGATGAGCGGCGTGATCGCTTAAACACAACCAATTCAGGAGTTTTCACCACAATGCCCTCTTCAGTTACGATGAAGGCACTGCTCGAAACGGGCGTGCACTTCGGTCACCGCACCACCAAGTGGAATCCCAAAATGCGCCCGTACATCTTTACGGAGCGCAACGGCATCCACATCATCGATCTGCAGCAGACCATCGTCAATCTCAACCGCTACTACGACATGATCCGCGACCTCGTTGCCGATGGCGGCACGGTGCTGTTCGTCGGCACCAAGCGCCAGGCGCAGGAAGCCGTGGCGACCGAGGCCGAACGCTGCGGGATGCCGTACATCAACCATCGTTGGCTGGGCGGTACGCTGACGAACTGGCGCACCATCCGCGAACGTATCGACACGCTTAAGCGGCTGGAAAAGCGCCGCGACAGCGGTGAGTTTGATCTGCTCTCGAAGAAAGAAGCGCTCATTCTGGCGCGCAAGATCGAGAAACTTCAGCTCCGTCTGGGCGGCATCCGCAACATGCGTCGCCTGCCCGACATGCTGATCGTGGTTGACACCAAGCGCGAGGCGACCGCCGTTAAAGAGGCGAACTCGCTGAATATCCCGGTGATGGCGCTGGCCGATACGAACAGCGATCCGGACGAGATCGACTACATCATCCCGGCCAACGACGACGCCGTGCGCGCCATCAAGCTGATTCTCGGCGCGCTGGCCGACGCCGTCCTTGAAGGCCAGGCGATGCGTAAGGCCGAGGATTATGAGGACGAAGGCGCTGAAGAACCCGAACTGGCGTATGCCATGGCCAGCGACGATGAAGATGACGAAGTGTATCTTGGCGCGTCAACGCTGGCGAAACTGAAGAACACGCGGCTGTTTGATGACGACGAAGATAGCGAAGACGAGGAATAAGCATGGCGATTACCGCACAAATGGTGAAAGAACTGCGCGAAGCAACCGGCGCTGGCCCGCTGGATTGCAAGAAAGCGCTTGAGCAGAACAACGGTGACGTCGCCAAGGCGATCGAGTATCTGCGTGAAAAGGGTCTGGCACGCGCGGCCAAGAAGCTGAGCTCGGGCCGGACGATGAATGAAGGCATCATCGAAACCTACCAGCACTTCAACGGCCGTCTGGGCGTGATAGTTGAAGTGAACTGCGAAACCGACTTCGTCGCCAACACCGAGCGCTTCCGCACGTTTGCCCGCGATATCGCCCTGCATATCGCCAATCTTGGCCCGGAATACATCAAGCGTGAGGACGTGCCGGAAGCCGTCGTCGAAGCCGAGCGCCAGCTTCAGCTTCGCCGCGCGCTCGAAGAAGGCAAACCGCAACACGTGGCTGAGAAGATTGTCGAAGGCCGCATGAACAAGTTCTATGAGGAACTGGTGCTCATGGAACAGCCGTTCATCAAGGACGAAAGCAAGACAATCGCTCAGCTTCTGTCCGAAGTGGTTGCCGACGTCGGAGAAAGTATCGAAATCCGCCGCTTTGCCCGCTTTGCGCTGGGCGAAGGGAATCAGGGCGATAGCAACGAGGAAGAGTAAGCAGTCGTGACCGGCCTGAACCGCATTCGAGGTTCTCGCTTGCAGGTCAGCACATTGCTTGCCGGGGGATTAGCATTTGCTAGTCCCTTTTTTTTGCCCCTATTCAGCGCAGGCGCGGCCTGCCAAGCGATGAGGAGTAATTTCCCCAAATGACAGAGCTTGATAACCAGCAGCCGGCGACGCCCAGAGCCGCCTACAAGCGCATCGTACTCAAGCTGAGCGGAGAGGCACTGGCGGGCGAACACGGCCTTGGCATCGATCCGGATCGTGCGGAGGCCATCGCCCGCAAGATCAAGCCCATTCATGACCTCGGCGTTCAGATCGCGGTGGTCATCGGCGCGGGCAATCTGTGGCGCGGGCAAATCGGGGTAGAGCGCGGTATGGAGCAGAGCACCGCCGACCATATGGGCATGATCGGCACAGTCATGAACGCGCTGGCCCTGCAGGATGCGCTCGAACGGCTGGGCATCACGACCCGAGTCCAGACCGCCGTCCAGATGAACGCGGTCGCCGAGCCGTACATTCGCCTGCGCGCCATTCGCCATCTCGAAAAGGGCCGCGTGGTCATCATCGCCGGAGGGACCGGCAATCCGTACTTCACGACGGATACCGCCGCCGCGCTGCGCGCCAACGAGATTGATGCCGACATCGTCATTAAGGCGACGCAGGTTGACGGCGTGTATTCGGCCGACCCGAAGAAAGACCCAACCGCCACGCGCTATGCCCGCATTTCCTACGACGATGTGCTCTCCAACCGGCTGAAGGTCATGGATCTGACCGCCTTCACGCTGTGTCAAGAGAACAACATGCCGATCATGATCGTCAACTTCTGGGCCGACGACGACCTGTATCGCGCCGTTCAGGGAGATGAATCGGTCGGCACGGTCATCGGCAACTGAACCACACTTCCGGTCCTTCTCCGCGACGGTGCATACGTCGTGGAGAAGGGAACACCGCATGCGACTTTAGGGCGACGGCGCTTTGCTTGCGCCGCGTCTGGCTTCCACATACAGCGTGTAATCGAGGTCGAGGCTGTTGCGCTGGGTCACGATTTCCAGCCGGATCGGAATGCTGTCGCCCGGCTCAAGGCTGGCGGCCACCTGGCTTAACCTGTAGCCCGCAACCTGCTGCCCATCGGTCAGCGTGGCGACGGCGCGCACGGCCTCGGCAGTCTCCGGGCCGGGATTGGTGAGCGTGGCCGAAACGACATAGCGCCCGCCGATCAACTCAAGCTGCTCATCCGTGATATCGAGCTGGATAAAGCGTTCTTCGAGGCCGGCCGCCAGACTCGCGCGCTGTAGATAAGCCCGGCTGGCAGCGATTTCGTCCACATTGAGGAGGAAAGCCGCGCGATAGGGGGCCAGCCCGCCCGGAGGAATCACCGCCTGCTCGATATTGGCGTTGTCGCTGGCGAGCGTATTGCCGTCTGCATCGAACAGTTCGATCACGACCGAGACCTGTTCCAGCGGCGCATCGAGCGTGTTATTGACCGCTCCAAGGCACAGTGTTGTGCCAACCGGCGTTTCATAGCAGGTGGGTTCGGGCAGCGCGAGGTCGGGGGGCGTGGAAGTCGCGGCGGGATTGACGGAGGGCGTTGCGGTCAGGGGAATGATGAGCGTCTGGCCGGGTTGCAGGGCGCGGGGATCAATTTCTGCGTTCGCATCGCGGAGGGCAATGGGGTCAACGTTCAGCCTGATGGCGATGTCTCCCAGCGTGTCGCCTTCCTGCACGACATAGGTGACCGGCGTCGGGCTGCTTTGGGGGGCAGGTGTGGCTGAAGGCGCCGCCGGTTGCCGCGTTGCCCGAACCGGCGGCGTTGATGTTGCTGTGGCTATTCGTCTTGCGGTGAGCGTAACCTGTGGGGAGGGCGTGGGCGACAAACGGGGCGCGGAGTCTGAGACGATATTGCATCCGGTGACCCACACGCTGATGAACACGGCAATGACCAGAGGTCGCCACCCCCAGAAGCCCATGCTGCGAAATATCCCTCATTATCCCATATCTGGCGACTGTTATCCCACATTATATCTCCAACACTTTTTAAACGCAGGTCACGAATCTGGCGAATTGCCAACGGGTTGGTACGATAATGGACGCTCTGGAGGCGACTGACATGAAAGATCAACGGCTGGAAGCGCGGGTCGGCAAACTGCTGCTGGAACGAGGATGGATGTTTTGCGCCGCCGAATCGTGCACGGGCGGGCTGCTGATGCACCGGCTAACCAACATTCCCGGCAGTTCCGGCTATATCGCGGGCGGCGTCGTCAGCTATTCCTACCCGGCGAAGGAAAAACTGCTCGGCGTGCGGCGGGAAACGCTGGAACAGCATGGCGCGGTCAGTGAAGAAACGGCGCTGGAAATGGCGTGGGGCGCGCTGCGCGCCTTCGAGGCCGATATCGCCGTCAGCATCACCGGAATCGCCGGGCCGGGCGGCGGGCTGCCGGACAAACCCGTAGGCCTGACGTATATCGGGCTGGTCGTTCCCGCGCTGGATATCGTGCGCGTCGACCGCCACGTGTGGGCCGGAGACCGCGAGGCGAACAAGCAGAGCAGCGCCACCGCCGCGCTGCAGGCGGTGCTGGACGCGCTGAATACTTGATCGCCTTTAGCCCCAAAACTTGAGGGGCGAGCACGAAGCTCGCCCCTGGATGCCAGTGCGGGCTGGCACTTAGACGTCTGGCGCGACACGCGACACTTCAGGCGTTTTCCACTTGACATACCTACCATTCGCCCGTACATGCTCGATCAGCGCTTTATAGTACGGGCTATAGCACAGAACTTCCGAACATCCGATCAGAATAAGCCGTTCGCGAGCACGTGTCAGTGTCACGTTCAACTTGCGATCCACTGTTTTGTCAGCGCTTAAAGACTGAAGATTAGCAAGTTGGTGCCGATGGTTGGTCGCAAATGACACAATAATGATGTCGCGCTCGCTTCCCTGATAGCGCTCCACTGTGTCGACCATAATGTCGTCCATAATGCTGGATAGCTTAGGATGATTGCTTAGCTTTGATCTGATTTCTGCAATCTGTGCCCGGTATGGAGTGATGACGCCGACCGTCCTATTTGGATCCCATTCTTTTTGGAGGCGTTGGTACACATCATGGATGGTTTCCAGCAAATCGCAGACGATCTTCGCCTCCTTTTCATGTACCTTCGAGCCCCGTTCGCGCGGAGAGTCGATGAAAATCAGGCGCGACGAAGCGAGCAATTGCTCAATCCGGCTGGTAGGGCTGGGAACAAAAAGCGCATCTGTTTGCCGCTGCCATTCATCGAGCGGTTGCAGTTTTCCACCGTAGAAGCGGCGGCTGGGAAACTCCTGAATGGCTTCATGCATGCGCCCCTGTTCGGTCAGCGTTCCAAACGCCTGTGACCAGCCTCTAGTCTTACACGCCTCGAGTAACCGTTCAAAGAAGGAAGTTCTGAGATCTTTCACGCCGAGGCGTTCGAGGTCCGGATCCGAGATCCTGGTTCGTTCTGGATTTTGGGTGACGACGGCAGGTAGCTGTTTCTCGTCGCCGATCAGGATGAAACGGTCAATTTTGGAGAGCGGGCCGACAAGATGCGGGTCCAGAAGCTGAGACGCCTCGTCAACTATCGCCGTCGTGAACTGCTTCAACTCGACGAGCTGCTGGTTGTTCAGGAAGCTGGAGACTGTAGACACAACGATGCGAGCGTTCTTAATGCGCTGCACAGTTTCTGGAATATTATGCGATTCCGAGAAGGTATTCAGCCTGTTATCGCGAAACTTCTCGCCCGATCCTGAACCAAGTACGAGAAAATCACCACACACCTCCTGCACAGCTTTGCAAATTTCTTCCACCGCCCGGTTTGTGAACGCCAGCAGGACGATCACTTCTTCGGGCTGGTCATACAGATAGTGCACCATTGCGCGGAGCATCCGGCTGGTTTTACCTGTGCCGGGAGGGCCTTGCAGCAGGAAATAATCGCGAGCGCTGAGCGCTTGCCGCAGGAGTTGGCGCTGCTTCTCGGTAACGTAATTCGGCGCAAAATCGGGGCGAGGGCCAAAGCGAGGCTCGCGCAAGCCGAGCAACAAAGCACGCTTCTCAGGCTGCGCGCGGCAAAAGTCATAGAGCGAGCGGTAAAGCCCATCAAACGAGCTTTCGAGGAAGTCGGGTTCGATCACCCAGTTCTCATACCGCCGGAAAAAGTCATCGTGCGGCTCGCGGCTGCGCAACTGAACTTCGATACGGTCTTTCGACAGCTTTCTGATGTTGCCTTTCAGCAACTGACCACGCAGCGGGGCAGCATTGCCATCTCTAGCATACGGATACAAAACGACGATATCGCCGTCTCGGAACACTGTAGCAAGGCTATCCCCGTCCTGCCGCTCGAATATGCAAACTGTTTTCTGGTTGGAAGGATCGCTACCTTTCTTGGATGTCTCGATGAAACGCAGCGGAGCCAGCGCAGTAAAGCCTTTTTGCTTATCCTTCAGCGGCTCTCGCCATAACGCGGAAAACCCCCTGTTGCCTTCACGTGTGTCGCCATCGCCGACCTTCGCCATCATGAGCTCGCGACTGACAAAGGCAACATAGCTGGTGAAATACTTACGCTCGTAGGGTTGAAGCTCTCGCAGAACGCGCTCGCATTCGGCCAGATCGAGTTCCTGATATTTGGCTCGTGGCCCAAATCGAACAGTGCTCAGGTTGTCGAGCACGCTGCCGTCGCCATAAGCGAGTTCGTGTTCGAGCGCGGTCAGGCGGTTGCGGAGGCGAATGACTGCGCGTTCGGCAGCAGGGGTGCTGGCGACATCGCGCAGCGGCCTGCCCGCATCACGTGAATACAGAATACTTGTCGAACCACGCCTGTCGCCATAAGCGGACTTGAGCAAAAGGTTATAACAGACAGCCTGTGCGTAGTTATTCGCCCATACTCCTGCCGGTATAAGCTGCCCATCTATTGCAATTACCCGCCTCAAGTCCGGCGGTGAACCGCTTTTCAACTCGATAATATCTTTTCTGCCGGACTCGTTGTGTTCAATCAGGCAATCGAGCCGCCCCTGAAGCCCGTATTTTTCCGAAAGAAACGAGGGTTCGAGTTGAACCGCTTTGCCTGTAAACGAGCTTGCTACCTTCTGAATGACCGGGTATTGCTCAGCCGCCCTGTCATACAATCCCTGAATGGTTCTGCGGGGGTCTTCGCTGTTGATCAGAGCAATCGGCAGTGCGTTCTGGCGTGCAGCGCGCCTGAATGCGGTATCCAGCTCAGTGTGCGGGTCTTTCATTAAATCGTCGAACATCGCGTTGACGATGTTTCCGGCAATCATTGCCGAGGTTGTCGTGGATGAGGTGAACTTGCCGAAGAGATGAACGTTGGGATTGGGGTCGTCGCCGACGAAGCAGTTTGCGATGTCTGTTGCGTCGATCAAAAAGTCCGGCTCGAGGATGACGAAACTGTCCGCAGTGGTGCGATAGAGAATGTCCTTGTCGGGAACTTTCTCAAGATTAGTGACATGAATGGTGGCGTACTTCCATGCGTAGGTGCCAAACTCTGCCCACGAGTCCCAAAGCATAATTGAAATAGCATCGAGATTGGCGGGTTTCTCAAGGCGGCAGAAGAGCGTGCAATAAACGCCCTCAGAATTCGAGGCGTGTTTAACCTCGCCAATACTGAGAATCACGCCGCGCGCCTGAAGGAGACGTTCTGGCGCAGTAACCGGGGCTGGAACGACGTCAGTGGCCCGTCCGCTGTAGCGGCGCTGCAACTCATCGGGAATCGCGACGGTGGAATAATACGCTATGAACTCGGCAAGCCACTTTAGCGAGCGGGTGTAATCCTCTTCAGTGGCGTTTATACTTTCATGTACGACTTTGTTTGCCAGTTTCCGAAACGCGTGAATGTTCGTTTGCAGTCGTTGGGGTAGCCTATCGCGGTCGATAACAAAAGTCAGACGATTGAACGCGGACGGAAAATACTGGGGCTCATCAGCCGTCAGCTCTTTAAGCACCTCTTCAAATACCTGCCGCAGCTTTGGGATTTGCTCGGATGGGAAGCGATCTGCCTGTCCAACAATTTCCAACATGCGGCTGTAGAAATATTCACTCTGGGTTACTTCAAACTTCATGTCAGGGCCTCTCAGACAGCAGCGACGTTGCGCTCTTAATGTACTGTAATACTAAAATACCCTGCTCCCCGGCAGAAATACCATAAGCCTTGTGGACTACACGACATCATGCCCGCAAGAACCTCTCCACGCGCTCGAATATATCCTTTAGGCCTGACGTATATCGGGCTGGTCGTTCCCGCGCTGGATATTGTGCGCGTCGACCGCCACGTGTGGGCTGGTGACCGCGAGGCGAACAAGCAAAGCAGCGCCACCGCCGCGCTGCAGGCGGTGCTGGACGCATTGAAAAAGGAACTACCCCCGGCCCTCCCCCAAATCGCCAGATTTAGGAGAGGACCCGGAAAGTGCATCAGCAATTTTTACATCTCGGTAAGCAGGCTTTCCCCCTCATAAAACCCGCATTCCGGTTTTAGCGGGAGGAGTACAGGATGAGGTCTTTTACACGCTGGCCATGTTGGCGGCAAAAAACTCGGCCATAAAAACGTCCATTTCATAATCCAGCAGGAAGAGCGTGGCGTCGCCAGGCAGGTAACGCTGCATCGCCGCGATGATCGCTTCCTGATTGGCGCGGCTGACCGGCGTGGATTTGTCCTCCAGCGCGTGCATGGCCGCCAGATAGGTCTGAATGTAACCGCGCTGCCATTGGATCGCTTCCAGCGTCGACGGCGTCGCGCCATGGCCGATGTAAAGCAGCGTGTCCTCAAAGGCGAACTCGCGCTCCAGCCGGTCGAGGATGCGCAGCCATTCGGCGGTGTGCCCGTCGCGGAAGAAACAGTGACAGCGATTGGCGACCGCGTCGCCTACAAAAGCCAGCTTCATCCCATCTTTTTCGATCGTCCACATACCGTCGCTGTCCGACTCGCCGGGGCCGAGGTCGGTGAAGGTAAACGTCACGCCATCGAAGGTCAGCTTCTGCCCGTCATGGACTAGCTCGGTCGGGAACAGGCGCACGTCCGGATATTCATCGCCCAGATACTGCTTGGCGGTGGCAGCTTTAACCACGTCCTCGCGCCGCGCAAAATCGACGCAGCCCTGCGACGCAAAGCTCGGCACGCCCTCGAACGCGACCAGCCCGGTATAGTGATCGGGATGCCCGTGGGTGAGCAGCACGGCCTCGATTGGCTTGCCGGTCGAGTCGGCCAGACGGCGCAGGTCGCGTGCGCTGGACAACGCCAGCGTCGTGTCGATGACGACGACGCTGTGCTCAAGCTCGACCACATAGGCATGAACGTGATCGCGCGGGAGCACCATAAACTTACCAGTGACGGCGTGAACCTTGGGGAAGTCTGCCATGATAGCCTCCTGTCAGCAGTAAGAGGCCATAAAGTCTATGGGCAGACTATCTGATCAACACGTGACAATCGTCAATGTCGCCAAGTGACATACGTCATGGTTCTGCAATCATCGTCGGGCAGGAGCGCCTGTTTTACGGGGTGGTTGCACCGCGCCATTCGTCGCGCAGCAGGCCGTAATAGTGCTCGTCGACAAAGCCGCGGTCGCTGGGATAGCGCTGGCGCAGGTTGCCCTCGTAGGTGAAGCCGAGCTTTTCCAGCAGCGCCTTTGACTCCGTGTTGTGGATGTCGATGATCGCTTCCACGCGATGCACGTCGGTCTGGCTGAAGACGTAATTGAGCACGGCGGTGACGGCCTCGGTCATGATGCCCTGCCCCCAGTAAGCCGGGTTCAGCTCATAACCGATTTCCACGCGCCCGGGGCCGAAATTGTGCAGGCTGACGGTTCCGATCAGCGTGTCGTTGCCCCGCAGCGTAATCGCCCACCGCAGCGCCTCGCGCCGTTCGATGCGCCCCAAAAGCTGTTCCAGCCACGCGCGCGTGTCCTCGATCGTCTGGTGCGGCGGTCTGCCGTAATACGCCATCACCCGGCGGTCGGACATGATGCTGAACAGCGCTTCCAGATCCGTCATGCGAACGTCGCGCAGGATCAGGCGGTCGGTATCGAGCGTGGGGAACTGGTCAAAAGCGGCGTCGAGTGGCACTGCAACCTGCCTTCCGGTCGTTATCGCGGGTACAAGTCTGCGCGGGCGGGAATGGGCAACCCGCAGGCCTATTATTATAATCAAGGACGTTATTAAGTTGCGACAGGATAAACTACCGCCCCGCAGCCCTCACGAACGCGCCGCTTCCTACAATGGCGAGGGGCGCACGCCGCGAGGGCCAAGCCGGTTTTAGCGCAGACGCCCTCTCATCCCCTGTCCGATTCCGGGAGAGGAAACAGGGGATGAGAGGTACGGCTTAGAGGCGGTTATCAGGCGGGCACCGGGAGCTGCCGCGCCGCCAACGATGCACCCCGAATAAGCGGCCGCGGGGCGCGGCCAAAGGCGGGGCGGTTGGGCCCACCAGACGGGCCGGCTCTTCGGTCTCCCGCGCGAC
>QGUR01000359.1 GCA_003242205.1 Chloroflexota bacterium
GGCGCGGCGGCGGTGGTTGCCGGGCGAGGGACCCGCGGGGTGGTTGGGCGCCCCCCGGGCCGGGGGGGTGGAAGCATTGCGGCGGGAGATCGGCGCGTTGCCCGGCCATCGTGGCGGGGCTGTGGCGATCACCGGCGATGTACGCGAAGCCGGTGTCATGCGCCGGGCTGTCGATGAGGCGCTGGCCCGGTTTGGCAGGCTCGATATTCTGGTGGCGAACGCCGGAGTAGGGCATCGCGGCGCGCTGGTCGACGCTGACTGGGACGACCTTGAAACGCTGCTGCGGACAAATATCGACGGCGTGCTGCATGCCATCCGCGCCGCCGTCCCGGCCATGCGGCAGACCGGCGGTGGCCACATCGTCATTGTTTCGTCCGTCACTGCCGGGATGGTCGGGCCGTATATGGCGCTGTACGCGGCCAGCAAGACGTTTGTCAGCAATCTGGCGGCGTCGCTGCGGATTGAGCTGAAGGAAGACCACATCCACGTGACGGATATGCGCGTGGGGCGAACGGTGACCGAGTTCAACGAGAAGCGTCTGGGCAAGCCGGGCCGCGCCAGCGGGTTCGGGCCGTCCAGTATGCCGGCTGAAAAGGTCGCGGACGCGATTGTGCGGGCCACGCACCAGCGGCGCAAGCTGGTGGTGCTGCGCCCGATTGACCGGCTGATCCTGCTGGCCAACACCTTCGCGCCGGGCGTGGTCGCCTGGTTCGTCGCGCGGCAGTACCGGTGATCGCACGCGAGAGGACACGAACGATATCAATGGCTCATAAACTCAATTCAATGCGCCTGCTGGAGCAGCACAAAATCCCCTACGAGGTTGTGCCTTATCCTGAAGACCTGCGCGATGCCGAGTTGATCGCCGAAGCGCTCGGCGTTCCGCCATTTCTCGTCTACAAGACGCTGGTTGTCGAGCCGGACCGGCCCGGAGCCAAACCGCTGCTCGTCATGATCGCGGCGGACCGTGTGCTCGACCTGAAAAAACTGGCTATCGTCGCCGGAGAGAAGAAAGTACGTATGGCGGCGCATAAGGATGCCGAGCGCCTGACCGGGCTGAAGGTCGGGGGAATCAGCGCGCTGGCGCTGACTCACAAAAACTGGCCGGTCTTTCTGGACGAACCGGCGATGCAGCACGAGCATATTCTCATCAGCGCCGGCCAGCGCGGGCTTGATCTACGCGTGCCGACGACAGCGCTAATGGGCCTCGTGCGCGCGCGTATCGCTGATGTCAGTTCAGATGCGGGTGGTTAAGCCCGGAGCCGCAGAGGGGAGGTTGGCCCGTTTGTAGGGGCCTACCCTCTGCAACTCTGGCTGGATTAAGGCGTTAGCGCGACAGGAACCGCGCCATTTCGAAGTAGCTATCGGAGAGAGGACGTAGCTGGCTGACAGCCTGTTCCAGTGGAACCTCGTCCATTTTGCGGCCGTTGAGCGCCACCATCGAACCGGACTTGCCCTCGCGCACCATTTCAACCGCTTTGACGCCCATTCGTGTTGCCAGCAGCCGGTCGAATGCGGTCGGGCTGCCGCCCCGCTGAATGTGGCCAAGGATGGTGAGGCGTATCTCGAAGCCGACGTTCTGTTTGCTACACAGATATTCCGAAAGTTCAGTCGTCCGGAAAGGCGCGCCCTCGGCAATAACGGCAATGGCGTGGGATTTGCCGCGCAGATAGGCATCTTCCAACGCCAGCGCCACCTCTTCCATCGTCACTTCCTTCTCAGGCGTAATGACGATTTCCGCGCCGCCCAGAATGCCGCCCATCAGGGCCAGATAGCCGCAGTTGCGGCCCATGACTTCGATCAGAAAGGCGCGCTGGTGCGAGGTCGCCGTGTCGCGCAGGCGGTCGAGCGCGTCGAGGATGGTGTTGAGCGCGGTATCGACGCCAATCGACATATCGGTTCCCCAGATGTCATTGTCGATGCTTCCGGGGATGCCGATGGTGGGGAACCCCATCTTGTGCAGTTCATACGCCCCCTTCAGACTGCCGTTGCCGCCGATCACGATGAGCGCGTCGATTTTATGCTCGCGCAGGCGTCTCAACCCGCGCTTGCGTCCGGCTTCCGTTTTGAACTCTTCGTTGCGCGCCGTTTGCAAAATCGTCCCGCCCCGCTGCAAAATGCCGCTCACCTCGACGCTGGTGAGAAGATTGAAGTCTCCTGCCAGCAGCCCGGCGTATGCCTGGCGAATGCCATAGACCTCAAAGCCGTATTCCAGCCCTGTTCTCACCACGGCGCGGATCGCGGCGTTCATGCCGGGCGCGTCGCCACCGCTGGTCATCACCGCGATACGTTTCATACCCGTCTTATCGCTCCTGTCATGCCGTAATTGACGGGGATATTTTAACGGTCTGAACGCCAAACGCTAGGCAAACGAGAGGATTTAACTGATCTTAATATTGTCCGGCCCCAGCAGGCGTGTCAGTTCCGAATGCAACTGGTCGCAGTATCCGGTCGTGTCGTTGGGAAACTCCAGTTCATACGCCCCTTCCTCGCCCCGGATCAGGATGGCGAACCGGTCGTTACCGGGATACGAGGTGAGGATGCGATAGAGGTTCTGCAGGCGGCGTTTGTCCCGGTTGGCGTCGTGCGTGCGCGTGAAATGAACGGTTAGACGCCGCTGCACTACGGTTTCCGCTTCATGGCCGTTATCCGTGGGTGGCGCGTCCAGCAGGACATCGCCATCGTCCAGCCACGGCGGGGGGGCATCTTCCCACGACGGCGGCTCTGGCGTGCTTGCGACCGCTGCCTCCACACGTCGCGCCGGTTGTGTTTGCGCGGTTGTTTGCGTACGAGCGGCTGTAGCGACGGGTTCGGCGGTCTCGCCATCGAGCCAGACCGGGTTTTCGTCGGGGGGTGGGGGCGTCAGCGCATCGTCGGTCACAACCGCGTTCAGGTTCTGCGTGACATATTCGCAGATGATTTGCGGATCGCCGCGAGAGACGTCCAGCTTGCCGCCGACAAGCACGATGCTACCTTCGACCATCAGTTCCTCAAACTGCTTCCATGTGCGCGGGAACAGCACGGCGTCGATATTGCCGTAGCGATCTTCCAGTTGGGCAATCGCCATCATCTCCCGGTTCTTCGTCGGCAGTTTTCGGATGCCCGCGATCAGCGCGACCACTTTCACCGGCTCGTCCTGTCGATCCGGGCCAGCCTCTTTCAGTTCGTGCGTGTAGTTCGGGTTGATGTATGGCAGCAGGGGCATAACCGGATCAATCGGGTGGCTGCTGACATACAGGCCCAGCAGTTCCTTCTCCCAATCAAGCAGTTTGCGCGGGTTTTCGTCTTCCAGCGGCGGCAGGTTTTCGAGCAGGTCATCGGTGGTGACTGAGCTTTCGCCGCCAAACATACTGATCTGCCCGACATCCTTGGCCTTGTGATGTGCGGCGCTGAAGCTCATCATGCGGTCGAGCGCTGCCAGAAGCTGGCTGCGGCTGCCCATGCTGCCCAGAGCGCCGACCTTGATCAGGCTTTCCACAGTACGTTTGCCGACCGCGCGCAGGTCAACGCGCATGCAGAAGTCGGTGATGTCGCGGAACGGCCCGCCTTCTTCGCGCGCGTTGATGATGTGTTGCAGTGCGCTAACGCCCGCGTTCTTGATCGCTGCCAGCCCGAAGCGGATGCCGCGCCTGCCATCGGCCTGCTGCTGGATATCGAAGTCGAGCATACTGTAGTTGACATCGGGCGGCAGAATCGGAATGCCGATGCGCTTGCATTCGCTCAGGAAGGTCGTGACCTTGGTCGGGTCGTCCGAATAGACCGATAGCAGCGCCGTCATGTATTCTTCAGGGTAGTGCGTCTTCAGGAACGCCGTCTGCACGGTGATGACGGCATAGTCCGCTGCGTGGCTGTTATGGACGATAATGTCGTTGGCGACAAAGTTGTGCGTACCCTCAATCGTCAGGTCGAAAGTCTCTTCCCGACCTGCATATTCGATTGAAACGATCTCGTCCCAGTAAACATCGCCCTCGGCATACGCCTGTTCATCGCAATCCAGCGCCTCGGCCACCTGCTCCGCCACATTCGCCTGTGCGGCCATCGCAGGCTGTGTCAGCCCGCGTTCCTGCCGGCGCGCATGAACGATTTGCTGCCCGGCAAGCGGCATAACGCGCACGCCATCATGGGCTGGCGTCTGCTCAAGCAGTGACGCTGCCGACGATCAACCCTGCGTAGATCTCGGGGGGCCCCGGCTCAATAAAAAAAAAAAAACCCACAACTCTA
>QGUR01000360.1 GCA_003242205.1 Chloroflexota bacterium
CGACCAGTGCGTCTTCGGGGCTTTTCTCGCCCAGCATGACGAGTTGGTATTCCGCTGTGAACACGGTGTTGATGTCGGCGTAGCGCGGCAGGCCACGATGCAGTGTCAGTTTCGGCGACGCCATTTCTGCTGCCTGCGTCCGCACGAGGTCCATGACTTCGGCGTTTTCGGTGAACACCGGCGTCGCATCCTCGCGAGGCGGCAGGTAGTACGAACGGGTCGCGTAGTCTTCGACAATCTCACGCGAGGTCAGGAAGCTCACCCATGCGCCGGCGAGGTCGGGATTGTCGGTGTCCTTCGAGACAACCAGATAGTCACCGCCGAGGGCCAGAGCGGGTTCCGGCCCAACCGGGAACATCGCCGCGCGGATCGTGAAGCGGTCGCCAACAGCTTCAAGCAGGTTTGCCATGTCCCAGTGGCCAGCGCTATAGATAGCCTGACGCCCCTGCACGAACAATTGCTGGTTTTCCTGTGCACTCGCTGCCGCGGGCGGCGGCGGAGCGATCAGCCCTTCTTCGGTCAGGGCACGCAGATATTGGAAGGTCTCCAGCGCCTCAGGAGAGTTGAAGGTCGCTTTGTCGAGCGAATCATTAAGCAGCGACGCGCCGTTGCCATAGAACCATGGCAGCCACCAGAAGTCGCGCCCGTTGTTGTGCATCGAGTTGACGAGGTTGCCTTGCTGCTTGAGGGTGCGCAGAACGTCAGCGAACTCTTCGTAGGTCCATGCATCTTCCACTGTCGTCGGGATTTCGATGCCGGCCTGTTCAAACAGATCAGCATTGACCAGCATCGTCAGCACAGTGGTGGTAAACGGCACGGCGATGAGCGTATCGTTGTACGTTGAGAATTCGATTTGTGCCGGTCGGAACTGCGCCAGCTCTTCCGCCGGGATGAGCTGCGATAGGTCCGCCAGAACGTCCATACGGGCGTAGTTCTGCACCTGCCCGGAGACGAGGAAGAAGACATCCGGCGCGTTGCCCGCCGAGATCTGTACCGGCAGGCGCTCGAAATAAGTGGAGAACGGCAGGATTTCGAGGTTAATCTTCGTGCCGGGATTTGCCTCTTCGAACTGGGCGATGTACTCGCGCATTGTGTCAGCGAAGCGGTCTTCGTACCAGTAGAAGGAGATCTCGCCACTCAGCGACCCATCGCCCTGATAGGCCGCAGCGCGGTCACGCAATCCGGAAGCCAGCAGCGCGCCATGAGCGGAGAACGCCGCGCCAGCAGCGCCAACACCCATCAAATGTAGAAACCGACGACGAGAAAGCGTAAATCGATCTGCCATGAGGAGTCCTTTTCAACCAAGAACGTACAAATGGTTTCATCCAGACTCATCATAGGCAGTTTCGCGTGTCAATAGGGTGACACAAACATGACAAAATGCCTGCGCCCGCCAACTCGTCTAGAGTTGCTGGCTTGCAGGCAGCGCTGCCATGATGCCTTTGAGTAGACGCAACAGCTCACCGAAGTGCCAGCGACCGAGGTTATGCACCACCAGTGGGCCGGTTACCACTGGCCCCGCTTGCAATAGAGTGTCCTCCGTGAGCAATAACACCGGAACGGAGCACAGACGCGGATCGTCACGCATTTTGCTCAACACCTGATAACCGGTCAGGTCGGGCATGATGTTGTCCAGTAGCACGAGGTCCGGCAGCATCTGTTGCATGACTTCCAGACCTTCGTACCCGCCAAACGCCTGCTGGACGACGACCGGCAAACCACTCGCCTCGATCATGCGCTGGATAAGCTGGGTGAAGCCGACATCGTCGTCGATGACGAGGATGCGCTCAACTTCGCCAAACGATTCCACTTCGCGCAAGAGTTGCTCAGCGGTGATTGGCTTGGACAGCCGTGCCAGTGGCCCTTTATGTGCAGTGTTTTCGTTGCGGCGAGACAGCGCAAGCTCAATCACCGGAATGCCGGTCGTTTCGAGCAGTTCGGCCGTAACCGGGTGGTTGTCAGCAGCATTCCAGATGATGGCACACGGCGCAAGCGAAGCCACGCGCTCCTGCAGCGTTTCGTCCGGATAGCCGATTAGTACGTCGAAACGCTGCAAGCTGCGCGCCAGCCTGTCCGCCGTCATCGGGTCGCGGTCAACTACAAGAATCACAGGACGGCTGTCGGGCGCAGACGTGGCCCTGGTTTCGTGGATCGGCAGCAGCGATGCCCGACGCAGCGGTAGACCGACCCGGAAGGTCGTTCCCTGTCCCTGTACGCTTTCCACCGAGATATGCCCGCCGTGTGCTTCGACAAAGCGTTTGCTAATCGCAAGGCCCAACCCGGCTCCGTTGCGGCTGCGGCGCAGGGACGAGTCGGCTTGATAGAATTCGTCAAAGATATGCGGCAACTTTTCCGGCGCGACGCCGATGCCCGTATCGCTCACTTCGACAATCAATTCCTGCGCTGTCTGGCGCGCGGACAACTTCACCTCACCGCTTTCGGTGAAGCGGCGGGCATTGTTCAGCAAATTGAGCAGTACCTGTCGAAATCGGGTGCGGTCCAGTTCCAGCGTTGGCAAGTCGTCCTCGACTTCGACTACAAAGCGGGCCGGATGGTTGCGAAACATGTCGGCGGCGATCTCTGCCACATCGGCGATCAGCGGTGCAAGCGGCGTCGGCTCGGTATTGAGGGCGAACCCGGCAATCTCGACTCGTGAGAGGTCGAGAATGTCGTCAATCATCTCAATCAGGTGGCGGCTGTTGCGGTAAATTTGCGAGATGTCGCGCCGCAGCTTGGGAGGCCAGACGATTTGCCCGTAGACTTCCGGCGTCTTGTACATCACTTCGCTAAAGCCGAGAACGAGGTTGAGCGGTGTCCGCAGTTCGTGGCTGATATTGGCGGCGAACCGTTCTTTGGAGCGGCGCGCTTCGTCAGCGGCGTTACGGGCGCGGACGAGTTCCTGCTGCGTCCGGCGCTGGAGTTCGAGCGCCTGATTAAGCTGTTTGACCATCTGGCTTAACTGGGCGCGATGGTCACGAATCTCGGCCAGCAACTTGTCTGACCGTTGGCGCGACATTGACTCCCATTCGAGCGCTGTGTAGACCGTGCCGACCAGTAACCCGGCAACGACGCCAGAACACAGGAGCATGATGACCAGCGGCTCGATCGGGTAAGTCCGCACGCCGCTGAACACCAGTGCGGCCGTCGCCAGAATGGTTAGCGCTGTCACGCCAATTTCAGAATGCCGGACCAGCACGGCGCAGGTAAAAATGACGACCACGCCTGCGAAGGGGAGCCACGGCGCTTCGAACAGCATGAACGACAACAGGAGCGACAGTACCAGACAGCCAACAAGCAAATATCGGGCGGCGTCGGGCCGGGTAGCGATGATGCGGATAACAATCCACGCTTGTACGAAGAGCAGCGCGCAGAGCAAGAATGCCGCCAGCGGAAACGGGTCGAGCGGAATAGACAGCCACATCGCCAGCCCGCAGGTGCTGATCAGGAACACTGCGACGCGCTGCGCGAGTTGCGTTCGCAGCGCATCGAGGTTCTGTTCAATGTCATTCCATGCCGGCATGGCGAACATTGGGAGCGCGAAACGGGGAGATCGCATGGCATACCGCCTGTGGGTCTAGTCACTCCCTCGCAGCGATTGAAGCACTGAGAGGAATCGCGCTCGTTCGACCGGTTTGGGCAGGAAGCGCGACGCGCCGAGCGAATACGCCAGTTCCGAGTCGTTGAATACGGTACAGACGATGACCGGGATGTCCGCCGTCTTCGGGTTGTTACGAATGCGCTGTAACAGTTCCCACCCGTCCATCTCTGGCATCATTACGTCAAGCAGGACTGCTTCGGGGCGTAGCTCATGACATAGCCTCAGCCCCTCTCGCGGATTCTTCGCCGCGACAAGGCGATAGTCCGTGCCATCAACGAAACGATCCAGCAGCTCAACTAGCGCCTCATTGTCGTCAATGACGAGCAGCCACCGCTCTGTTGTCGGCAGCAGTAGCCGCACGACGCTTTCGTTTAGCTCGATAACCCAGCCGAGGCGGTCGGCAAGCTGCTGAGTCACGTCGTTGCGTATACCTGCATCCAGCCGGAAGCGCAGGTCGTGGCACGTCACTGTGACAGTCGCGGCACCCTGATGCGCGTCCTGAACCGTGATCGAAAGCTGTGCCGGCTGGCCATGCTGGATGATGCCGCTTAGCATGTGGACCAGGATTTGCTGGGCGACGGCGCGGTCGGTTGACACTGTGACTGGCTCGGGAGTTGGAT
>QGUR01000361.1 GCA_003242205.1 Chloroflexota bacterium
CGATAGCGGAGGTTGTCGCCGGCTGCGGCGCTGCGGGATTCGTCAAACGGGATGATCTGCCCGCCGTCGGCCTCGCAGGGATAGGGCGTGGCGGTCGGCGTGCTTGGTATGGTTGCAGTCGGCAGCGGCGTGCGTGTGACGGCAGGCGTCGGCGTTGGCGATGGTGTGTTCGTCGGTTCGCTTGTGACGATGATGACCTGCGCGGTCGGAACCGGCAACGGGGCCATCGGATCACAGGCGGCGAGCAGGAACAGGAGCAGAAGCGAGCGGATTACCCGGGTCGTCAGAGGTCGCATCGTCTATTCGGAAAACGTGGAAAAGCGGGTCAAAGGTTCATCCTTGTCGTGGCTGCTGCGATGGTGTATTGTGGCATGAAAGCGGCGCTTGCACCACAGGCTGCGTGTCGGCCGCGCAAGATAAAAAATTCTTTAAAAACCCTTGTCAAGTCCAAGAAATATGCTAAACTATGGGGCGTAAACAAACAATGATGCGGGCGTAATTCAGCGGTAGAATGCTTCCTTGCCAAGGAAGATGTCGTGAGTTCGAATCTCATCGCCCGCTCAAACAAAAGCCCCGGCGCACCGCCGGGGCTTTTTGTTCTCTGTTTTGGGGTCTCCGCGCTAGCTATCGTTAGAATTACTTCGCTGGCGGCGGATTGCCTGCTCCCACGGCTTGCGCGCCTCGCCGGTATAGCCAAGCTGGCGCAGGCGTTGCGCTTCCAGCGCTTCCAGTTCCTCGCTCACATACGGCAGATCGGCAGTTGGGATGCGGCGGTCCAGACCGCGCTCGTTGCGGTAAACGTAGCCGATACCGCCGCACCAGTCGCAGTCGACGGCTTTGCCCTCGTCGTCGATCCAGCCATAGCCATCACAGGAGACACACTGCACGATTTGTGACATGTTCTCCACCTGCCTTTCCGCGTCCATTAACCACCGCCGGTGCCGCCCTCGGCAATGGTCAACGGCACATACTCGTTTTGCCACCAGTCGGGGAACCGCCAGAAGTTTTCCGGTGGCACATTCAGGTAGTCGTCGAGAATGCGGCGAACGATTGGCGCAGCGACTTCCGAACCCTCGCGCGAGTTCTGCACCATGACGGCAATGGCGATCTGCGGGCGATCTGCCGGGACGTAGGCCACAAACCAGGCATGTGGCTCGGCATTGGTCTGAGAAGTGCCGGTTTTTCCACAAATGGAGTAGTAGGTGTTCTCAAACACGAACCACGCAGTGCCAAGCGGCCTGCCGTTGGTGGTGTTGACCTTTTCCTGTGTCGTCACGTCACACATGCCCTGGCGCACGACCTCCAGCGCCTCCTCGCTGAGGTCCATCGTGCCGATCACCTGCGGTTCGGCGACAAAGGTCGGCGGCTGGTCGGGATGCCCCACGCGCTCCACGATATAAGGCCGGTAAATCGTGCCGCCGTTGGCGACCGACGCGACGAGGTTTGCCATTTGAATGACGGGGAATTGTAGGTCTCCCTGACCGATGGCCTCGTTAATCGCCTGTTCGACGCTGGTGGTCGTCGGGATAAAGCCGCTCGCTTCCGGGAAAATCGGTTCCAGCCCAAAGCGCTGGCCCAGACCCATACGCCGGGCATAGTTTGAGAGCAAGGCCGGATTGCGCTGGAACAGCCGCGCGCCCATTTCATAGTAGAACGGGTCGCAGGACGACGTCAGCGCGCCCGACATCGTCACGTCGCCGGTCGGAAAGACCTGTTCGGGATCGGGTTCCGACGCGCGCCAGTCGAGACGAACGGGTAAGGAATCGCCGTATAGCGGGCCGTTTTCCCACCGCAGGCCGCAATAGAAAGTATCGTCCGGGTCCATCAGCCCTTCGTTAGCGACCGCCGCTGTCGTCACGATTTTGAAAACCGAACCGGGTGGATATTGCCCCTGCGTGACACGATTGAAGAACGGTTCGTTTGGCCGGCTCTGAAGATAGGCGCTGGGGAACGGGAACGGCGTATTCGGGCTGAACAGGCCGGGATCGAACGTTGGATAGCTGGCAAGCGCCAGAATCGCGCCGGTTTTCACATCAAGAATGACAGCGCCTGCCCCCGGCGATCTGCTGGCCCAGTTGTTTTCAGCGTACATGAAGGCGTCATAGAGTGCCTGCGCCGTTGCGATTTGCAGGTCGCGGTCAATCGTCAGCGTGACGTTCTGCGCGGGCTGTCCTTCCGCGCCGCCGAGGTCGCGGATGACCGTGCCGCCCGGCTCGGTGATACGCAGCACGCGCACGGCCTCGCCGCGCAGTTGAGCGTCGAACGCGCCTTCCACGCCTGCCTGACCGATCAGTGTGCCGGGAGGCACGCCGCGCGCAATCGCTTCCTCAGACGCCTGTCCCAGATAGCCGGTGACGTGCGTCGCCGCGCCATGGCCGACATAGCGCCGGTCGATGCGTTCGGTGATATGACCGCTTTCTAGGTCGATGCCGCACCATTCGCGCAGCATACCCGCGCGGGTTTCATACTCCTCGCGGTCCATGTCGCCGACGAAGAAAATGGTTTCCGGGTTGTAATTGGCCGCAGACTCGGCGATTTCGCGGTAATCGCGCCGCAACGCCGTGCCCAGCGCGCGATAGCACTGCTCTTCGTTCGCCATGATGAGCTTCTGGGCATAAATCTGGAGGATGACGCCGTTTTCCTCGACCAGATAATTGCCGTTGCGGTCGAAAATATGGCCGCGCGGCGGCGGGTCAGAGTCGACCTGTATGCGCGCGCCGGCGGCCAGACCGTCGAAGATGTCCATCGTCGACCAGGCGATGCGCCAGCCTGCCGGCCCTTCCACCAGCCGCATGATGCGCCCGGCGTCCTCGATTGCGCCAAAGCTGGGCGAGCGCAGCGTCACGTCGTAGTGCACGGCGGCGGTTCGTCCCTGCAGTTCCGTTTCGCCGAGGCTAAAGCTGATGCCTTCCAGACTGATGGCCTCGGCGACGTTGTTATACGTCGTCTCGAAAACGGCGTAGGTATACTGGCCCTGGCTCTCGGTGCTGAGCAGGGTATACATGGTGCGGTAATCGCGTTCGTTCCAGGCGTTCAGGAACTGTTCGACAATCTCCGCCGGAGACGACGCCATCTGGGGCAGAATGGCAGCGCTTTGCGGAGAACTGCCTGCCATGCTCGCGCCGGGCATGAGGCCGCAGCCTGTCAGAAGAATCAGGGCAACGCACCAGACGCCGAACGCCCGCGCTGCCCGAAGATGAGAGCGGGCAATGACCGTGGAATGCATCGTCCGCTTGCTGGTATCCCTGTCTACGTTCATCGCGCGCAACTATAGCGCCCGCTCCCAACAGTGTCTAGTTGCGATTGGCGAACGTAGTGCAAGCGTTGCCTGTCTAGAGTCTGGAACGCAGTCGATCCCGAAACAGGAGATAGAGGCCGACCACGATCAGCGCAAGCGGCAGCATCACGTCCATATCGATTCGCAGCGCGCCGCCGACAAAGTCCCACGCGGCAAAGAGAACGCCGATGCCGAGCACAATCAGGGCGTTGCGGTCGGAATTCCACTCGCGACCCTCGCTGACCGTGCGCGCGATCATCGCCAGCCCGATGACGAACATGATGCCCGGCCACCAGTAGCTGCTCAGGAACAGCACTGCCAGCCCGATGAGAAAAACACCCATAAAAACCTGATCGCTGCTGCGTCGTTTCTGGCTCATGGTTTTCGCGACTCCTAAATTATGTGCCTGTGACCGTCTAACAAATGAATACGCAGTTAGCCCGGCAAAGTTGCGCCGGGCTCACGGCGACCGCATCCGGGTGATGGGCCAGCCCTCGACCATGACACCGGTGCGCTGCTTGCGAGCAACTGGCAAAGCATCTACCATTGAGCGAACCGTTCCTTTAGCTGCCCGACGTCAGCGGATAGGGTTTCCCATGAGCGACGATATCCTCGGCATTCACCACGTGACGGCGATTGCCCGTGATGCTCAGGCGAATCTCGATTTTTACGCCGGCCTGCTGGGTATGCGGCTCGTCAAGCGGACGGTCAATTTCGATGATCCAAACACCTATCATTTTTATTTCGGCGACGAACACGGGCGGCCCGGCACGTTGCTGACGTTCTTTCCGATCGCGCGGGCGTATCAGGGAGAGCCGGGAACAGGGCAGGTGACGGTTACGGGCCTGTCGGTATCCGAAATATCGCTGACGTTCTGGCGCGAACGGTTGCAAAGCCATGGCGTGCACGTAGACGACCGGGCAGGCGGGTTGG
>QGUR01000362.1 GCA_003242205.1 Chloroflexota bacterium
GCCATCTGTGGCGCGGGGTGATGCGTCTTTTTGGAGACGCTATTGAATTGATTGAGCGCGACCGGGTTGCGCTTGGCGCAGTCACCCCGCCCGATCAGGCGGCGTCGGCGTCCGAGGCGGCGCTGGTGGTGGCCGATGGCCTGAACGCCAGCCGGGCCGATGCGGCGACCGTTGCGCTCTACAACTGGCTGCTGGCGGAATGGCCGGCGTTCTGGGAGCGTATCGCGGCGGGCCGCGCCATCGAGAAGCGCCGGCTGTCTGCCCACGCGCCGCACGACCGCTATTCGGGACGCTTGAGCGACCCTGCCATGATCGACGCGGCGGCTGCGGCGCTCGGCCCCGGCAAATTGTGGAGCGCCAGCCAGTTGAACGACTATGGCATCTGCGCCTTCCGTTATTTTGCCGGGCGCATGCTCCAGCTTGAGGCGCAGCAGGAACCCGATGACGGCATGACGTTCATGCATATCGGGTCGATGAACCATGAAATTCTGGAGCACACCTACAAGCAAATCGGCGCGCTGGGCTTGTCGATCCGGCCGGAGAACGCCGAGATTGCTCTCTCGATCCTGCGCGACGTGGCCCGCGAGGTGCTGCGCGAAGCGCCCAAACGCCTCGGTTTCCAGCCTTCGGCCCTGTGGGAACAGGAAAAACAGGTACTCATGCGGAAGCTCGATGCGTTTGTGCGCCATGATTTTTCCGATCCCGACCCGCTGCGGCGTTTTGGCAGCGGCGAGCGCACGGTCTATGCCGTCGAAGTGGCGTTTGGCGAAGACGGGCGCGACTTCATCACGCTCGATCTGGGCGATGCCGGGCCAATCCGCGTGCGCGGCAGGATCGACCGTATCGACCGCATTGGCGACTCGCTGGTGGTCATCGACTATAAAACCGGCGCTACGCCCATCGACAAAAAAGAGCTGCTCAGCGGGCGCAACTTCCAGATGATGCTCTATGTGCTGGCGGCGGAAAGGCTGCTGGCGCGCGATCCGGGTGGGCCGTCGTGGGTGGCGGGCGGTGTCTTCTGGCACATCGGCAGCCGCAGCTTCATCGGTACGCTCGAACGCGATGACGCGGGGCTTGAGGCGATGTCGGCGGCGCGCGAGCATCTGGCCCGTTACCTGCTGGCGGCGCGCGGTGGCGACTTCACCACCGAGGCCAACCGGCTGGAAGACCGCAAATGCGCCCGCTACTGCGAATTTAGTACGTTATGCCGCGTCGCCATTATGGCGCGTAACAAACCGCGAGATTAGCACCGTCGATGAAATTCACCGAGGCGCAGCATCGCGCGATTTATACCCACGACCGCAATCTGATCGTCGTTGCCGGGGCTGGTTCCGGCAAGACGTCGGTTCTCGTCAATCGTTATCTGGCGCTGCTGGATGCACATCCCGACTGGCCACTCAACGCGCTGGTCGCGATCACATTCACGCAGAAGGCGGCGCAGGAAATGCGCGATCGCGTCCGGCAGGCGCTGGAAGACCGGCTGAACGCGGCGGAACCCGGTAGCGCCGATTACGCTGTCTGGTCGCGGCGCGTGGCCTCGATGGATGGCGCGCGCATCGACACAATCCACGCGCTGTGCGCTTCCATCCTGCGCGCCAACGCCGCCGAAGCCGGAGTCGACCCGGGATTCGGCGTGTTGGACGAGATCGACGCTCAGATTTTGCTCGACAATGTCATTGACGATGTGCTGCGCGAAATCGCTGCGGGCGGCGACGAAACCGTGCAGTTGTTCACGGAATACGACGCTCCGGCCATTCGCGCGACGCTGGCGGCGTTTGCTTACCAGCCACTGCCCGATGTTCCCGCCGACCTGTTCGAGACGTGGGTGAACTGCTGGCGCGAGGACGCTCAATCTGAACTGGCCGCGTTGCTGGAGAACGAGGCGTTTCTCGACGCGCTTGGCTGGACGCCGCCCGGAGCCACGTGGCCGAGCGGCGACGACCGGCTGATGAGCGTCTGGCAGCAGTGCTGGGATTATGCCGGGCGTCTGCGACAGGCCGAGTCCATCGAGGACAGGCTGGCGGCGCTGGCCGGTCTGGCGGGCGCGATTGACCTGCGCGGCGGCTCGGTGAAAGCATGGGGCGATAAGGAAGTTCTCTCTCAGGCCAAAAGCGTTCTACGGGGCCTGCGCGACCGGTGCAGGGAGGTCCTTAACCAGATCGGCGAGCCGCCAGGTGAGGTCGACCGGCGGGCTGCCGCCCTCGTCCCGCTGTGGGTGCGGCTGGTGCGGCGCGTTCAGGAAGCCTACCGGGCGGCCAAACGCGCTGCGGCGCTGTTGGACTTCGACGATCTGGAAGTCATGACCCGCGACCTGCTGCGCGACAATCCCGATGTGCGGGCGCGTTATCGCAATGGCGAGTTCAAGCATATTTTGGTGGACGAGTTTCAGGATACCAACGCCGCGCAGTGGGAGATCATTCAGGCGCTGGCCGACCCCGCCGATCATGGACGCCTGTTCGTCGTCGGCGATGCGCGCCAGTCGATTTACGCTTTTCGAGGCGCGGATGTTAGCGTGTTCGAGCGTGTGCGCCGCCAGTTGGTGGAACTGGGCGGGCAAGAGGTGACGCTTTCCGATTCCTTCCGCACGCATCACACGCTGGTGGAGTGTTTCAACTGGCTGTTTGCCCGCGTGCTCACGCGCGATGACCGAAGCCCGGCGCGTGAATATCAGATCGCGCTTGGCGAACCGATGCGCGCCGCGCGTCAGGAAGCGCCCGAACCCGCGCCTGCGCTCGAACTGCTGCTCATCGACCGGGCGACGGCGAATGGCGAACAGCGCAGCACCGAGGAATGCCGCCGTCATGAGGCACGCGCGCTGGCAGCCCGCATTCGCGCGCTGGTCGAGCAGGAATGCCGCCGGGTTTTCGACAGGGAAACGCGCAGCCACCGGCCCATGCACTATGGCGATGTGGCGCTGCTGTTTCAATCGACCACGAACCTGACGCTTTATGAAGATGTTTTCAAAGCCGAGGGGCTTCCGTTCGTGACCATTGCCGGGCGGGGCTATTTTGACCGTCAGGAAGTCTGGGATCTGATCAACCTGCTGCACGCGCTCTATAACCCGTCGGACAATCTGGCGCTGGCGGCGGTGCTACGCTCGCCGCTTTTCGGCATCAGCGATGATGCCTTGTTTGGCCTGCGGCTGATTTCGGACACGTCCATGGGGCCTGTTCCGCTGTGGGACGCGCTAGGCCGCGCCGCGCATGGCGGGATTCCGGGCGTGAGCGGCGACGATCTGGCGCGGGTTGAATTCGCGGCGACATGTCTGGGCGAACTAAGCCGCATCGCCGGGCGCGTGACCATTGCCGAACTGCTGCGGCTGGCGCTGGACGAAACCGGCTATCTGGCGACGCTGACCGGCTTGCCAGACGGCGCGCGCCGGCGGCGAAACGTGGAAAAGCTGCTGGAAAAGGCGCTGACGAGCGGCAAGGTCACGCTGGGCGCGTTTTCTCAGTATCTGCGCGACCTGACGGCCAACGAAGCGCGTGAGGGCGAGGCGCTGCTGCAGGTCGATGGCGCGATGACGCTGATGACGGTTCATCGCAGTAAAGGGCTGGAATTTCCGGTCGTCGTGCTGGTCGATGCGTCGTGGAAGAAAACGGACAACGCCTCGCCGCTGCTCATCAACGATGGCGTTTACGGGCTGTGTTGTCAGGCGTTCGATCTGGAGACCGACAAGCTGACGCGCACTTATGTCCATCGCCGGGCCGAGGCGTTGCGGCAAAAACGTGAGGATGCCGAACGCCGTCGCCTGCTTTACGTGGCGGCGACGCGCGCGCAGGATTTGCTCATCATTGGCGGGCAAGTCGGCTGGTCGCAGGACGGTAACCTGAAGGCCGACGGCTGGCTGGGCTGGATTGCGGAGGCGTTCGGTCTGGACAGGCTGCCGCGCGAGGATGAAGCGGTGCTGACTTTGCCGTGGGGTACGGCGCGAGTGATGTTGTTGGGCGAGGAAGCGCGTAGCGCAGCCGATGGCGACGGGCGCGATACCAGCGCGTGGGATCACCCGGCCGTGCGGCAGGGCGCGGTGTTGCCCGGCGTGCCGCCTGCCAGCCCGCCGTTATTGCAACCGGCATTTCTGGGGCGCGAAGCGCAAACGCGCACGCTGACGGCGGTCTTTTTAACAAATCTCCGACCCCCCGAAACCGACCAGAATTCGTAATCCCGTTTCTCGTTTAAAAAAAAAAATAAA
>QGUR01000048.1 GCA_003242205.1 Chloroflexota bacterium
TCAGCCACATGACGCCCCGTTACACCGTTCTCGCTACGCCCTACGCGATGCTGTTCGGCAAGCGACAGGTGCTGTGGTATACGCATCGCCACGCCAGCCGCCAGCTACGAATCGCGCTGCGATCCGCGTGGCGCATCGCCACCGCCGCTCCCGAAAGCTTTCCGCTTCCGTCGCACAAGGTTCGCGTGCTTGGCCACGGTATCGACACCGATTTCTTTTCGCCCGCCGACAATCTTCCCGACGAGAGAACGCGCTATGTCGTTCAGGTAGCGCGCCTCATGCCGATCAAACACCAGACCACCCTGCTGCGCGCTATCGCAGCCGTCCCGAACGCACATGCCGTCTTCATCGGCGACGTGCCGGCAGGGCAAGAGCTCTATACCCGCTACGCCAGCAGTCTGGCGGCGCTGGCCGATGAGCTGGGCATCAGCCATCGGGTGACGTTCACGGGCGGCCTGCTGTCCGGGCAAGTGCGCGACTGGTACCGGCGGGCCAGCGTAGCGGTGAACCTCAGCCCGCCGGGCCTGTTCGACAAGGCAGCGCTTGAAAGTATGGCCTGCGGCGTGCCGACCGTCGTCAGTAGCCGAGCGTTCGACGCGCTCCTTGGCCCCGAAGCCGGTTGCCTGCGGATCGAGGAGCCGGAGGATGTCGGCGGGCTGACCCAGCGATTACATTACCTGTTATCGCTGCCGCGCAATGACCTGAAAGCGCTGGGCAGACAGGCGCGCGAGCACGTGACCGCGCAGCACAGTCTGCGGCGGCTGATGCCGCGTCTCGTGCGCCTGTTCGAGACCGGGGAAGTGGAATAACCGGGTAGCCCGTCTACAACCGCTGCGCTTCGTCGCGGGTGAACGTTTCATCGGGGCCGACCATACCGCTGGCGTCGAAAAGCTGCTTCAGGTTGTCGCCGCTCACGGTGATCATGGCCTCGTCAAACCCCTCATACTGGAAAATGGTCGCCAGCAGTTGGGCGCGCATGCGCGCGTCGGCGCAGACGCCGAGCAATTGCAGCGAACCGTCGAACTCAACATACAGCGTGTCGCCCTCAAGCCGCACATCAGCCACGGTCAGCGTCGAATCGTGCAGCGACGTGACGAAGCCGGACTGGCCGTAATCGGGCGATGTCAGACTCAGCAATTCCCCCAGCGAGGCGCGAACGTCATCCGTCAGGTTGCCGGTCCGCGCTGTCTGTCCGTCGACCGCGATAATCGAGTCGCCACAGCCAACCGGCTGCCCGTTCGCGCCGCCGTCCTCCGGAATGATGAGATAGAACTGCACCGGGCCAGCGGTTTCGGTGGCGAGAGGCGGCGGGAATAACTGGCTCAGGGTACACGCGGTCAAAAGCGCAAGGCCCAACATCGCAAGCAGTGTTCGCCTGAACATGGTTCCTGCCTCCATCTCACATCCTGTCTACAAGGGTAAGACTCGCTTCAGGCTTGAATGGTTCCATCGGCCGGCATCACATACCGAGCAGCCCCGCAAGGGCGAACAGGCCATAGGCGGCGATGATCGCTCCAGCCGTGCGATTGATCCACTGCAGCACACGTGATGTGAAACGCGCGCGCAGACGCGACACGCTGCCCGACAGGAACAACCACCAGAGCGTCGAACCGAGGAACACTCCGATCACCATCAACGCGGCGTGCGCCGAATCCCCGGTCGAGGCCAGCCCTGCGCCCGCAAAGATGCCTGCGAACATCAGAATAGTCGACGGGTTGGTGAATGTGAGCAGCATGGCCGAGCCGTACGAGCCCGCCAGCGACGTGCGTGAGGCTCTGGCAGCGTCGAAAGCCGGCGGTGACAGGATCGTGCGCCAGCCGAGATAGAGCAGGAACAGGCCGCCAACCAGCCGGATCGCAGCTTGCGCGTCGATCAGCGCATTTGAAATAAACGTCAGACCAAACGCGGCGATGAGCGCGTAGCTGGCATCGGCGGTGGCGACGCCGAGGCCGCTGACAAACCCGGCAGGCGCGCCATAAGCCAGCGTGCGGCGGATAATCAGCACGCCCATCGCGCCCACCGGAGCAGCGACCGAAATGCCAATCAACAGGCCGTTAAGCAGGGTCTTGAAGATAGTCTTCCATTGTTTCCCTCCGTCGCGAAGCTGCGCGGCGCAAAAAAACGTGGCGCGATGCCACGTCCTTATGATATGCAACTTTCGATGCCTGTAAATCGTCCCGTCAGCGCTCCATCCGCCGCGCCTGATCTTCCGCCAGCATACGCTCCAGCTCCAGCGTTTCCAGCGCGTCGACATACTGCGTGATCGACTCCTGCAGATAGGCCGGCAGGTCTGGATGGAATTTCTGAAAGGTTGCAATGAAGTCCGGGTTGGTGTTGTATAGCTCGCCCAGTCCGCGCAGCACGTCCAGCGTTGGTTCGTAAAAGTGGCGGATGTGGTTATGCCAGCGCGCCAGAACTTCGTTGACCTCCTCGCTGCCCGCCGGCACGCCCGCTACCATCAGGCGGACCAGCTCATTGTAGATTTCGCCGCCTTCCTCCATGATCTCTCGCTTGCGCGCATCGCTGTAACTGTTCCAGCGCCGGATGGACTCGTTGACATTCTCCGGGCCATACTGCAGACGCGCTTCGCGCTCATACTGCTTCTGCTGTTCTTCGCTGAAGCCTTCAAACAATCGTTTGTCACTCATGTCCACGCCTCCTGCCAGATGCATGATCGTGCTATCAATGGTGCGAATGAGCTGCTGCAAGCGCGTCATCTTCTGCCGGATCACCTTGCGGTGCGAGCGCAACGCTTCAAGCAGATCGAAATCCGGGTCGTCAAGCAGTTCCTTGATCTGCTGTAGTTCCAGCCCGATCTCGCGGTAAAAGAGGATCTGTTGCAGGCGCAATAACTCGGCATCGCCGTAATAACGGTAGCCGTTTTCGCCCACTTTCGACGGCTTCAGCAGGCCGATTTCGTCGTAATAGTGCAGCGTTCGCACGCTGACGCCGGCCAGATCGGAAAGCTGTTTAACCGTGTACACCTGCTCGCCTCCACAACTCTGCTGCATGGTAAACCCTGACGTAACGTGAGAGTCAAGCCTCGAACGGTAAGCTGAAGCAAACCGCCGTTCGTTCCCGGCGTCATTGTCGCCTGCGCTCTGGCGACTTCTGGCGTGCCCGGCGGCCCGGCGGTAAAACTGCTCCGGATGCCGTCACAGCCGGAGAGAAACCCATGAGCAAACGCCCGGTAGAGCCACTGCTGCTCGATTTCCCCGACCAGTTTGAGACGAAGCGGTTAGTAATCCGCGCGCCCCGCCCCGGCGATGGCCCAGCCATCAATGAAGCGATCCGGGAATCGCACGAGGCTCTGCATGAGTGGATGCCCTGGGCGCGAACGCTGCCCAGCGTTGAAGAGTCCGAAGCGTTTGTCCGGCAGGCTGCAGCGAAGTTCGCCTTGCGCGAAGACCTGCCAATGCTGCTCTTCCGCAAAGAGGACGGTTTATTTGCCGGCGCAAGCGGGATGCACAGCATCGACTGGAACGTGCCGCGTTTTGAAATTGGTTACTGGTTGCGCTCCAGCCTGCTGGGACAGGGGTATATGACGGAAGCGGTCGAGGGCATCACGCGGTTTGCGTTCGACCTGCTCCACGCCGAGCGCATCGAAATCCGCATGGACGCACGCAACCGGCGCAGCGCCGCCGTGGCCGAGCGCGCCGGTTACGTACTGGAAGCGCGATTGAAACATCAAATGCGCGGCCTTGATGGAAGCCTGCGCGATACGCTGGTTTACGTGAAACTGCGTGGCGAACCAGCTTAGACCCAGCACTAAATGCAGGCCGCCAAGAAGCGCAAAAACCTTTGGGATTCAGAGTTTCAGTTGTAAAAATATTCATATTCTGTAATTTACAAAATCAAGAACTTATGTAATGATGTGTGTGATAGTGTCCGCTCTGGGAGGAGATCGCAAGTTTAGATGGCGCTCCGCTGGCTGAAGCACCAGGGCCTCTTGCGTCTCGCCACGTCTGTCGAACCTATCAAAGAATTTCGCTCTTTTATTTTCTGGGAGTCTATGCAGTGACGAAGAGGTTGTACGTCGGGAATTTACCCTATAGCGCAACGGAGGCCCAGATCCGCCAACTGTTTTCACAGGCAGGCAAGATTACGGGCGTTACGCTGATTACCGACCGGGAAACCGGGAGGTCCAAAGGGTTCGGGTTCGTGGAAATGTCTACGGACGACGAGGCGCAGGAAGCAATTCGGCGTTTCAACGGATATTCGATGAACAATCGAAGCCTCACGGTGAACGAGGCGCGCCCGCGTGAAGAGCGCCCGCGTACCGGCGGTTACAATAGCGGCGACGGTCGCCGTGGCGGCGGCTACGGAGTCGAATAGCCTCAGGCTCAACCAAAGACAACAGGAGCGCCACGATGGCGCTCCTGTTTTTATGTTCGGCGACTGCTCTGCTTCGCGTTATACGCTTTGGCGTTCAATGGCAAGCCAGAACGCGTCCAGCGCGTTCGCCGTGTCCGGCATGCGCTCGAAGTGTGGCAACCCGCGCGACGGTGCGATGCGCGTCGCCTGCCAGTTGCGGCGGGCGGCGACGAGTTCGGGCAGCAGTTCGAAATTCGTGTACGGGTCCTGATCGTAGATCACAAGCACGGGCAACTCCAGCTTCTCATAAGCCACCTGCCGGATATTCGGCGTGAACAGCTTGCCGCTGATGAAGTGAAGCGGCGCGTGCCGCGCGCCGGGCTGGTGCGCCGTCAGGTGGCCATATTCGACCATGCCTTCGTCAACCGGCCCGACGAAGCTCTTGCGAAGGTAATAGCGAATAACCTGTCTGGTCGCCAGCAGATCGTAGAACGCCTGGCTCCACAAACGGTTCGTGAAAAGCGCCAGCAACCTGTCGCTTTTGGAGTTCCCGCTTGCCTGTTGCGAACCGGGCTGGCGCTCGCGGCGGGAAAAGCCGGTTGGCGAAATCAACGTCAGCGAATGGAACAGTTCTGGCGCTTCAAGCGCAGCGAGGGCGGCGAATTCGCCACCCAGAGACAGGGCAACGACATCGGCTGGTTCGTTCACGCGCAGCCGCAGCAGATCGAGAATTGCCTCTTTGAACACTTCTGGTGAATAGGCGCGGTCGGCGCGTTCTGAAAAGCCATAACCGGGCAAATCGAGCGCATAAACCGGACGACGCGCGCGGTAATATTCGAATATGGGGCGCATCTCATAGGCCGAGGCCGCCGCGTTGATGCTGTGAATCAGCACCAGTGGCCGCCCCGACGCCGTGCGGTCGACATAAGCATTCAAATAACGTGACATACGACCGGCAAACCGTTCCTGTTCGCTATTCAGGGCCGGCGGCAGGGGCATGTGGTGGTCGACGCCAAGAGCGCTGTAGAGCATCCAGCCACCGGCTGCGGCCGCACCTCCCAGCAGCAATCCCATTGCAATTCTGCCCGGCGAAAGTGCGCCATTATCATCATGTCTCGTGCTCATGGTCCCTCGTTTCTACCCTGGTCGTTTATAGCTTTCTTAATCATGACACTGTAACCATGACAACGAGATGAATTGTTGCTAAGTATCTTGCGAACAGGGCCAATCTTCCTGTTGCTTGCGATTGACCTGTTAACTGTGCCAAAATGGATATACTAAGGCGCTATCTGGCGGGTAGCGCACTGTCCGTTCAGACGCGCAAAAATCTATTCTGCACTTTATTAAAAGGTAAGAGGCCCATGGTCAAACGATTCACAAAATTCATGCTTCTCCTGATGGTCCTGAGTCTAGTCGTCGCAGTTCCGGCGGGCGCGCAGGACGAGGCCCCCGTGCTCCGGGTGCCAATGAGCCCCGATCCGGAGCATCTCAACCCCTTTACCGCTACCACCATCGCCATCAGCACGGTTCTCAATCAGGTCTATGAAGGGCTGGTTGGCCTCGACCCGGTAAGCGGTGAGCCGGTACCGCGACTGGCCGAAAGCTGGGAAGTGTCGGAAGACGGTCTCGTTTACACCTTCAACCTGCGTCAGGGCGTCTTGTTCCATGACGTGGAAGGCGTTGAGTTTGAGGACGGCGACCGGGAATTCAAGGCGGAGGACTGGATTGCCGCCGCGGAATACAGCGTAACCGAGGACGAGACGGTCTCCTCCCACCCGGAGTGGCTGGAATCAGTTGTCGGCTACGACGAGTTCCTTGCGGGTGAAGCGGATAGCCTTTCGGGCCTGAACGCGCTTGATGACTACACCATCGAGATCACGCTGAAGGAACCGAACCGACTGTTCCTGTTCACGCTCGGCGTACCCGGCATTCCACAGGAAATCCTGCCGCGCATGAGCGAGTTCGCCAACAGCCCGGTTGGCACCGGCCCCTTCCAGTTCGTCGAATGGCAGCGCGACAGCTTCCTCGAGCTGAAAGCCAACCCGGATTACTATGAAGAAGGCAAGCCCGCGATTGGCGGCGTGCGCTACATCAATGTGCCCGATGCCAATACCGCACTGCTTCAGTACCGCGAAAACGAGCTTGACCTGCTGTTCTCGTTCCCGACCGGCCAGCGTCTGGCGGTGATCGAGGAATTTGCGGACGAATATCACGAAGCGCCCGGCCTGAACGTGCGCTACTTCGGCTTCAAGATGGACGCCGGTTTCTTCGCCGACGAACCACTGGTGCGCCAGGCGTTTGCCCATGCCTTCAACCGCGAACTGGTGTGGGATGAACTGATGGAAGGCGCGCGCTTCCCGGCGACGCTCGGCTACCTGCCGCCGTCCATGCCCGCTTCGACCCCGGCGCACATCTACGAGTACAACCCGGAACGCGCAGCCGAACTGCTGGCGGAAGCGGGTTATCCGAATGGCGAAGGCATTCCTGAAATCGACCTGTATGTCTTCTCCACGGCTGCGGACGAACTCTCGCTGCCCGTGCTGCAGGAAGACCTGCGCCAGTTGGGCGTCACCCTGAACATCGTCGTTGAGGACGCCTCGACCTACTGGGATCACATCGGTGAGGACGACGTCTGGTTCTTCCTCAGCGGCTGGAGCGCCGGCATCAACGACCCGTCCGACGTCTTCAACTTCCTGTTCCTGGATGGCCGCGACGACACGCACTACAACAATCCCGAAGTCAACGAGCTGCTGCGTCAGGCGATGGTCGAGATGGATGAAGAAGTCCGCACCCAGCTGTACCAGCAGGCGCATGACCTGATCACGGCCGATTCGCCGTGGATTGTCTCGGCTTACAGCAAGAACACGTGGTTGCAAAAGCCATGGGTCGACGGTTTCGTGCCCGGCGGTGGCGGCACCTATACGGCCCGGCTGGCGAATGTCACCATCGACACCAGCCTGCTTCCGTAGTCAAAAGCCCCCTCATCTCCTCCTTTCCCGGCGCAAAGTCCCCCCTTTGCGATGAGGGAAAACCTGTAAGGACACAGCAGGCTGTGTCCTTACAGGAGCACCTCCACTTAACAGGTGAGGGGAAGGTAACGGGGGCGGCGCAAGTCGCCCCCGTGTTCCGCAGCCAACCGCTGCGGCTGAGTGTGTTTGTCTGAAAGGAGCCGGCATTGGCGTTGTATATTCTCCGCCGGTTGGTGCAGGTCATTCCGACCCTTTTCGGTATCTTTACCGTTCTGTTCATCCTTGCCTATCTGATGCCAAGCGACCCGCTGCGCGCGGTTCTCGGAGAACAATACCGGCGGCTGCCGCCAGAAGTGATTGAAGGCATCCGCGAAGAGCTTGGCCTGAATGACAGCTTCATCGAGCGCTATGTCCAGTTTCTGGGGCAGCTTTTGCGGGGCGACCTCGGGCGTTCGTACATCCTTTCTCAGGATGTGTCCGAGATCATCGCCTATCGCTTCCCGCGCACGCTGCAACTGATGATCGGCGGCATGTTCGTCGCCCTGATTATGGGCATTCCCATAGGCATCATCGCGGCGGAAAAACAGTATACGTGGATCGATCATTTTCTGATGTTCATTTCGCTGGTCGGCGTCTCAATGCCCGTGTTCTGGCTGGCGCTGATCGCGCAAATGCTGTTGACGCAATCTAAGTACGGCATCGCGCTCTTCCCGGTGGCGGGCTACGAACAGGGCAGCCTGATCCACATGGTGCTGCCGTCGCTGGTGATCGGCACGCAGTTGACGGCGACGCTCGCGCGTATCACCCGAACGGCCATGCTCGAAGTTCGCGGGCAGGACTATATCGTCACGGCGCGGGCCAAAGGGCTGCCATACCGGATGGTCTTGATAGGACATCAGCTTCGCAACGCCCTCATTCCGATTATCACCATCATCGGCCTGAACATCGGCGGCCTGCTGGGCGGCTCGATTGTCACCGAAACGGTGTTTAACTGGCCGGGGCTTGGGCGGGCGATCGTGCCGGCGATTGAGCGTCGGGATACGCCGGTCATTCTGGGCATCCTGCTGTTTGGGTCGTTCCTGTTTATCATCATCAACCTGATCACCGACCTGATCTACGCGCTGGTCAACCCGCGCATCCGCTACAGCTAGGAGGCCCGTGTGACGACCGCCGCAAGACCCACAGAAAACCCGGTGCGCCCGGTCACGCTTCAGGAGACGCGCATCTCAAATCGCCGCCGCTTCTGGCGCGCGTTTCGCCGCAACCGGGTCGCCGTCGCCGGGTTGATCATCGTTTCGTTAATGGCGCTGGGCGCGATCTTCGCGCCGGTCATCGCGCCTTACGACCCGATTGAGCCGCATTACACGGCCCGCCTGCAACCGCCGGGCCCTGAGTTCCTGCTCGGTAGCGACGAGCTTGGCCGCGACCTGCTGAGCCGGCTGCTCTATGGCGCGCGGATTTCGCTCGTCATCGGCTTTGTCGCTCAGGGAGTGGCCATTTCCATCGGCATCGTGCTTGGGCTGATCGCCGGCTGGTATGGCGGCTGGATCGACGACCTGATTATGCGGATCACGGATATTTTTTTCGCCATTCCAGGCCTGATGTTCCTCATCGTCTGGGTGACGATTTTCGAGCCAAGCCCGGTCAGCATCTTTCTGGCGCTGGGCCTGATCTCATGGCCGAGCAACGTGCGTATGATGCGCGGGCAGGTTTTGAGCGTGAAGGATCTGGATTATGTCCTTTCGGCGCGTGCGCTCGGCGCGTCGACGCCGCGTATTCTGTTCATCCATATTCTGCCCAATGCGATTGGACCCATGGTCGTACTGGCGTCGCTGGGCGTGGCCGGCGTCATCCTGAGCGAATCGATCCTGAGTTTCCTCGGCCTTGGCATCCAGATTCCGACGCCAAGCTGGGGCACGATGGTGAATACGGGCAAAGCCTACATGACCACCGCGTGGTGGTATTCGGTCTTCCCCGGATTGGTCATTATGCTGACGGTGCTTGGATTCAACTTCCTGGGCGACGGGCTGCTCGACGCGCTGCAGCCATCGCGTAACACGCGCTAGCAGGCCGGAACATGAGCAATGAGGTCGGGCGTTTGCGGATAAGCTGCGCCGCGCTGGCTCGCCTTCGCGACGATCAGGGACGCTATCTGCTCGGCCTCAACCTCGACCGCCTGCGACAGGGCCGCAGCGTGTATCTGCCGCTGGGCGGCGCGCTGCGTTACGATGACCCGCGCCTGCCCGAACGCTTCAATGCCATTCCCGAAGAACCGGGATCGTTCGACCTGCGCCTGCTCGTTCCGCGCGGCCGGGTACGTGCGTTTCGCGACTGGTTCCTGACGCGGACGGAGCGCGAAACCAGCGTGCTGCGCGAACTGCACGAAGAACTGGTGGACGAGTTTCGCGTCCTGCCCGCGCTCGAACCGGGCGACGCCGTCGAGCGCTATGCCGGCTTCTACGAAGCGCGCGGCATTTCCGACCGCCGCGCGGCCTTCGGCAGCAGGACACTCTATCTCCATGAAATCTACGATGTTGAAATTATCTCTGCCACCGCGCGTGCGACGCTGGCGAGTGTGACACCGGACAGCGGCCTGCGCTGGTTCACGCGGGAAACGCTTCTGCGCGGGTATTCGGAAGATGGCCTACCGGCGGACGGCGGAGCGTTGCTCGCCGTCTAGCTCTCACCTCGACCAGCCGCACCCCGACGGTTCGGTGGCCTGTCCGGTTTGACATTGCCAAGCTACAGGCCCCTTCCTATAATTCGGGACGGGTTGCGCCCGGCGCGCCCCCACACCACAGTCGTTAGGAGCACTATGTATATCCTCGGCATCAACGCATATCACGGTGGGGCTTCGGCCTGCCTGATCGAAGACGGTCGACTGGTCGCCGCGGCGGAAGAGGAACGCTTCAACCGCGTCAAATACTGGGCCGGCTTTCCGACACAGGCCATCCGGTATGTTCTGGATGAAGCGGGCATCACCGTGTTCGACCTCGACCATATCGGCATTTCGCGCGACCCGAAGGCGAACCTGATGCAGGCTGCCCTGTTCGCCTTCCGCAACCGCCCGACGCTCAGCATGGTGCGCGACAAGCTCAGCAACAGCATGAAGGTGGGCAGCCTGAAAACCGTCTTCAGCGAGCAGATGGGCGTCAACGGGGCGCTGAAAGCCGAATTTCACAACGTTGAACACCACCGCGCGCACATGGCCAGCGCGTTTTTCGTCTCGCCGTTCGACGACGCGGCGATCCTTTCCGTGGACGGCGCGGGCGACTTCGTGACGACCATGTGGGGTACTGGACAGGGCAACCGCCTGACGGTGCTGGACGAGATCAACTTTCCCCACTCGCTCGGTATCTTCTACAACGCCGTGACGCAATGGCTGGGCTTCCCCAAATATGGCGACGAAGGCAAGGTAATGGGCCTCGCGCCTTACGGTGAGCCGATCTATATCGATGCCATGCGAAAAATCGTGCGCGTGCAATCGGACGGCACGTTCGAACTGGATCTCGATTACTTTGTGCATCACGCCGAAGGCGCTGCCATGACGTGGGCCGGTGGCGAGCCTACTATCGGCACACTCTTTTCGTCCAAAATGGTCGAGACGTTTGGCGAACCGCGCGTCCCGCGCTCGGAAATCACGCGGCAGCATATGGACGTCGCCGCCTCGCTTCAGGCCATGCTCGAAGAAGCCGAGATGGCGCTGGTGCAGAAGATCCAGCGCGAAACCGGCAAAAAGACGCTCTGCATGGCGGGCGGTGTGGCGCTCAACAGCGCGTTCAACGGCAAGATTCTGCCCAACACGGCCTTTGAGGACATCTACATCCAACCGGCGGCGGGCGATGCCGGCACGTCGCTCGGCGTCTGTTACTACATCTATCATCAGATTCTGGGCCAGCCGCGTACCTACATTATGAACGACGCCTACACCGGCCCCAGCTACGACGAGCACCACATCCGGCAGGCGCTGGACGCGCAGGGCCTGCGCTACGAGCGTTACGATGAAGATCAACTCGTGCGCCGCGCCGCCGAAATTGTGGCCTCTGGCGATGTGCTCGGCTGGTTTCAGGGGCGCATGGAATGGGGGCCGCGCGCGCTGGGCAACCGGAGCATCATTGCCGACCCGCGCCGCGACGATATGAAAGACATCCTCAACGCACGCATCAAACACCGCGAAAAATTCCGCCCCTTCGCGCCATCGGTGCTGCTGGAACGGACGGGCGAATACTTCGACCAGACGTATCCCGACCCGTTCATGATCAAGGTGTATAACGTACTGCCGGAAAAGCGCGCTGAAATCCCGGCGGTCACACACGTCGATGGAACCGGCAGGTTGCAGACGGTCAGCCGCGAGCACGCGCCGCTGTACTGGTCGCTGATCCATGCGTTTGGCGAACTGACGGGCACGCCGGTCGTGCTGAATACGTCGTTCAATGAAAACGAGCCGATTGTCCGCACGCCCGCCGAGGCAATCGACTGCTTCACGCGCACGCGTATGGACGCTCTGGCGATTGGGCCATTCCTGGTGCGTAAGACAACCTGAGATGCTGATGAGTAGCTTCCGCATTTATGCCGAGTCGGTGCTATACTGTGAGTAGTTAAGGTTACAAAATGCATGACTATGGAGGCATACAATGGCTACTCGCTCGAAGACCAAAGCCGAACCGCAGCTCAAAATCGATATCGGTCTGACCGACGAGCAGCGCCAGGGATCGATTGAGATTCTCAACACGACGCTCTGCGACCTGCACGTACTGTACATAAAGACACGTAACTATCACTGGAACGTGGTCGGGCCGCACTTCTATTCGCTGCACGGGCTGTTCGAGGAACAGTACAACACGCTAGCCGAGTCGATTGACCTGATCGCCGAGCGCATCCGCATGGCCGGCGGCATCGCCATGGGCAGCATGGAAGAGTTCATTCGCAACAGCCGCCTGAAGGAACACAAGGGCGAGCCGCCCAACGCACGCGACATGGTGCTCGACCTGCTGCACGACCACGAAATGATGGTGCGCTGCCTGCGGCAGGACATCGAAACCCTCGATAGCGAATATAACGATGTGACCAATGCCGACGTGCTGACAGCGCAGGCCGAAATCCACGAAAAGATGGCGTGGATGCTGGCCGCAATTGCAGCCGACGACCACTCGCTTGACCATCAAAACAGCGGCAACGGGCGGCGGTAAATCAACGCGTATGTATCTGCGTTCCCGGCCAGCTGGAAACGCTGGCCGGGAGCGCGTTTCAGACCATCAAGGCTTCGGGTTGCAGCGGCAGGCGGATGATGAAGATGCTGCCTTCACCGAGTGTGCTGCGCGCCGTGAGTTTCCCCTGATGCAGAGCGACTATTTTCGACGCAATCGCCAGCCCTAGCCCCGCCCCACCGCTCGCGTTGGAGCGCGATTTGTCGACGCGATAGAAACGCTCGAAAATCCGGTCCAGATCATCGGGCTTTATACCAATCCCCGTATCCTCAACTTCAATGCATATCGCATCGTCATCGAGGCGCGTTCTGACGTCGATCGTGCCGCCGGTTTCCGTGTACTGAATAGCGTTGCTGATGATATTGCCGATCGCCTCGCTGAGCCGGAAGGCGTCGGCATTGAGCAGCGGCAGGTCAGGATCGAACGCCATCGTGACCGCGATGCCCTTGGCGGATGCGGCTGGCTGGTGCGCGTTGCACAGGTTTTCGACCAGCATGTTAACGTCGACCGGCGCGCGATTGAGATCGGCCATACTGTCGAGGCGCGTCATGGTGAGCAACTGGTCGACCAGCCGGGTAAGGTGAGTAACCTGCCGTTCCATTTCGGCAAGGCGCAACTCGAAGTGTGCAGACTCTGGCGAGCGCCGGATCAGATAGAGATTGGTGTTCAGGATCGACAGCGGCGTGCGGAAATCGTGCGAGGCGTCGCGCATGAAATTGCCCAGTAGCGTGACCTTCTCGCGTTCCAGCGCCAGTTCCAGATTGCGCTGTTCCAGTTGCTTGCGCTCGGTAATGTCTATGCCGGAAGCGACAATCAGCGCAACCTCTCCCTTTTCATCGCGCAGCACATTATTGGTCCACTCGATCAGGCGCAGGCTGCCATCCTTCAGTCTCCAGTGATTGGTGTGCGTGTTGGGAAAGGTGACCTTATCGAGAAGACCAAGCGCCCGTTTCACGCCTTCGACATCCTGAGGCAGAAGGAGTGTTTCCCAGAGGGTCTTGCCGATAAGCTCCTCGCTGCTATAGCCGGTCAGGTTCTCGCAGGCGCGATTGATGCTGACGAACCGGCCCTCACGGTCCACAACGCTGATGATCGCCGCGGCGGTGCTGAAAATCGTGGCAATGAAATCGCGCTCGGTTTTTAAGGCCAGTTCGGCCAGCCGCTGTTCGTGAATGTCGCGGCCTATGGCCTGATATTCGACCACCTGACCGGTTTCGGCGCGGATTGGGCGGTCGGTCCACTCCAGCCAGCGGAAATCTCCGCCGGATCGCGCCGCCTGTTCGACATAGGTATGGCTTTCTATTTCGCCCCGCGCGAATGCGCCGAGCGCTTCCCTGATCATCTCGTGATTGCCCGGCTCGTGCAGACTCAGGAACGAATGCCCCAGCAGTTCCTCGCGTGGTTTGCCGAAATAGCGGCAGCAGGCATCATTGACGAAAGTCAGCGTGAAATCCGGCAGGTAGCGGCAGATCAGTTCGGTCTGGTTTTCGACCACCGCCCGGTAACGGCGCTCGCTGGCGCGCAGTTCGGCTTCCACGCGCCGCCGTTCTTCAAGCTCACGCCGGGCGCTGGAGTACAGCCGGGCGTTGTCGAGCGCAATTGAAACCAGTTCGCCAAGCCGGGCAAGCAGATCGACCTCGTGGCGGTCAAACTGGTGTTCTTCATCGCTGTGCGCCACGCCGAGCACGCCCACCACCTGATCGCCGGATCTGATCGGAACGCCGAGGACTGCGCGCACACCGGCCCGGGCATACTCGGTTATATGCTGAGGCCAGTTTTGATAATCGTTGACTACAACAGGTTGCCCCGTGCGCCACACCTCGCCGGCCACGCCCTTATCCAGCCCCGATCTGGCATGATAGCTGACAAATGGCATGGTGCTGAGGAAGCCGTTCATCTCCCCGTCCCCGACGTGATCGTCTGGCAGCAGGTGAATAAACGCGTCGTCCGCATGCATCAGCCGTTTTGCCTGCTCCAGTAGCGTATTCAGCAATTCATCGGGGTCGAGGCGGTTCATTAACGCGGGCGTGATTTCGCTGAGCGCCGTCAGATATTGATTGTGCTGGCGTAGCTTCTGTTCGGCCTGCAGGCGCTCGGTGATATCCTGCGCGACGCCCATCGTCTGGATGACATAGCCATCGGCATCGCGGGCAAAGACGCGTTCGCGGGCCGAGAACCAGCGCCACTCGCCGTTTTTATGCCGCAGACGAAATGTGAACTCGCACAGTTCATCATCTCCGGCCTGGGCCAGCTCTTGCAACCAGCCATCAAGCTGGCGAAGGTCGTCCGGATGCGCCAGCCGGTTAAACCAATTGGAGTACATGGCCTGCAGTTCGTGGCTGGAATAGCCCAACAGCCGCTGCATGGCCTCGATGTTGGCATAAGCGTAGGTATCGGAGCGGAGATTGTAGACATAGATGATGTCGGGAGCGGTATCCGCCACCTGCTGGATAAACCGCTCATTAGCTTCCAACCGCCGTTCGCGTTCCTTCAGTTCGGTGATATCGCGCGAGATACCAACCATGCCAACAATCTCGCCATTGTCGTCACGCAGCGGCACTTTGCTGCTAAGCATCCAGACATGCCTGCCATCGGCCAGCCGGAGAAACTCTTCTCTATTGATCAGCGGATTGCCCGTCATCATCATGGATTGTTCGTCGGCATACAGGCGTGCAGCCAGATTGTACGGAAAGACATCAAAGTCTGTCCGGCCGATCAAGTCTTCCGGCTTCCATCCAAGCGCCGCCGCATGGGCCGCGCTGTTGGCCAGAAACCGGCTTTGCCGGTCCTTGATGTAGATGAATTCGGGGATATGTTCCAGCGCCGTGTTGATGAGCTGGGCATGACGTCTGTGTTCAGCCTCAGCCTGTTTGGCAGCACGCTTCAACTGATCCAGTTCGGCAAGCAGACACTGGTAATCTTCATGTGCCCGGCGCGCGGAGGGAAAAAGCCGGAAGCCGATAGCCTGCCCAAACCGGGATAATCGAATACGCGCGGATTGAAAGTAATCCATCATCTCGTTTAGAAACTAATTTAATGTTGCTGCCTGAACAGTGTAAAACAAGTCTACGATCTTATCGCATAATTCTAACGTTTAACTTCAGGTAGCGTGGCCTATGCCCCACTGCCCACAGCCGCTATACTACGCCCCGGTTTATCGTAACAAGCACTCTGGAAACGGATATGCCTCTTTTCACCATTTTCATTCTCAGCGCGGTGATCATCGGCGCAGGAGCGCTTCTGGCTCCCGCCTGGCCAACCGAGCAACCACGCATCGGCCTGGCGTCCGCACTGGCGCTCGGACTGGTGACGGGCGGAGCCGTTTTCTGGGCTATGCTCTTTGGCTGGGATACGCTGGTTATCGACTACCTGCTGTTTGCGCTGGTGACGACCATCTTCCTCGGCGGCACGCTTACGTTCGGCCAGAAACGCGCCGAAGCGCGCGGCATTGCTCTGGCCGATTTTCAGGAAGGCTGGCCCGGCCCGCGCGACCTGCTGTTTTTCGGCGTAGCCGCGCTGGTCTTTATCATTCCACCAATCGTACTGCCAGTTCCGCTCGATACCGATGCTCAAGGGTTCGGCTATCTGGCGCTGATGGCGCGGCTTGGTGGCGGCTTCGACACGCTTGCGCCGTTTCGCCCGGAAATCACCTATCTCTATTCGCCCGGCTTTACAGCCTTCACCGCCTATCTCAGCCAGCAACTTGGACAGGGGCTGCACGAGATCCAGTTCGGCACTGCGGCGGTGCTCGGCTTTCTGCTCGTCCTGCTGGCTTACGACTTCGGAACGGAGATTCAGGACAAGCGACTGGGCAGGGCCATGGCCGTCGCCATGCTCGGTGGGCTGGGCCTGTTCACCGCCTACATGGATTCGCACTTCACCACACTGATGGCTCTGGTTTTCGCGCTGGCCGCGCTGATCTATGCCATCCGTTATCTGCGTCATGGTCTGGTGGGAGATGCCGTTGCCGGCGGCCTGATGCTCGGCGCGGTCGTGCTATCGCATCCCGATACGACGATCATCCTCGGATTGGGTTACGTTCCCTGGCTGCTGACGATGTGGCTTGGCCGGGAACGCCCGACGACGCGCCGCTGGCTTGTGCTGGCGTTTGGTATTCCGGCTGTTGCCCTGCTTGGTATCGCGCCATGGTTGCTGAACATGCGCGACCTGCTCGGTTCGGACATCGTTTCCCCGTTCGAACGCGATCCGGAACACTGGCGCGTCATGGTGCTCTATCACGGCGTGCTGATCGTGCCGCTTGCTCTGGCCGGAGCCGTCGTGGGCCTGCGGGCGCGAAGGCAGGAAGCGCTGCTGGCGGCGGGCTGGCTGCTGCTGGTCTTCGACTTTTCCACAACGGGCATTCTGGCTCAGCTCGCGCCCGACCTGCTCGCGCCGGTTTTACGCTATGACTATCCGTTCAGCATTGCATGGCACGGCCCGATCATTCCCTACACGATCCTCGGCGGTATCGGGCTTCTATGGCTGTGGAACCGGCTTGGCGCGCGCGTCGATGCCGCTTTGCACCGCTACGCCTATGTGCTGGGCGGCGGGCTGGCGCTGGCGGCGGTGCTGGCGCTGATCTTCAACGGCGCGCTGCTGGCAGCGACTCGCGACCGGCTCGGATTTTATGGCGCGTTTTCCTCGCATGACGACGTACAGGCCATGCTCTGGCTGAAGAATAATACGCCCGCGAATACCCGCGTGCTGAACCACCCCGGCCCGCACGAGGGCGACTGGGTTCCCGTGATCGCCGAGCGCGACAGCGTGTATTTCCGGCCACAGCCATTCTTCCGCGGCGATGAAGATGCTCTGGCCGAACAGGAACGGCTGCGCGCCTTCTGGGAAGACCCGGCGGACAGCGCGAACGCGACCTTGCTGGAAGCCGCGGGCATCGGGTATGTGATCGTGCCCCAGATTCTGACCAACCCGGAAAGCGCGCTCACGCAGTTCCGTTGGGCGCCGCCGTTTACAGACACGATAGAAGCGCGTTCCTCGGTGGCGGATGCGCCGTATCTGGAGCTTGTATTTGACGCCAACGGCGCACAGGTGTATGAATTTAAGGGCGCGGGCACGTCATCGGCCTCGGACGAGACGGCGCTCGCGCCTGTGTAACCGCGCCATCGTTTGAGAACATTCCGCGCCGGAAACGAACGATACCTTTGCAGGGCAGGAGCCGTACATGCCGGATGACGACCACATCTATCGCGACTCCGACGACGAGCATACGGAGCCGCGAAGGGCCGATCAGCCGGGCCCTGGCACGGACAACATTCCCGCCTCTGTCGCCTTCATGGAGCTGATGCGGCAGGCGGCGGCGAAATCCAGACCACAGCCAAGCATCTGGGCAGATCCGGGCACGCCCGCGCGTCCGCGTGCGGGCAAGCGCTATATCCGTCCCCTCACCGACGCTCCGGAAGAACCGCCAGCGCAGCCCGCGCCCGTCGAAACGACTGCCAGCGGATCGCCACCACCGCCGCCGTCACACTACGAAGCCGCGCTGCAGGAACAGCGCATTCGCCGCATCAAACGGCGGGAGATACGCCGCCGTCGCCGAACGGTTGGCGTGTTTGGCGGCCTGATTCGTTCGGTGATTGTGGTCGTGGCCGCGGCAGTGATCATGGCGACGATCTTTACGATCTGGACACCGACCGCCTTTCTTTCCAATAACGTGCGCGAAGAACTGAGCGTCGCCATAGCGACCAGCATCGTCACCGTCCAGCCCACGGCGCTACCGACGCCCAATTTCCTGCGCCGGATCGGGATTGTCTCAGGTCATCGAGGGCCAGAAAACGACCCCGGCGCGGTGTGCCCGGATGGGCTGACCGAGGCCGAGATCAATTTCAATGTGGCGCAGCTTGTGGTGCGTAACCTGCGCGGGCGCGGCTATACGGTTGACCTGTTGGATGAGTTCGATCCACGGCTGGACGGTTATCAGGCCGCGGCGCTGGTTTCGATTCACGCCAACACCTGCCAGACATGGCCGAATGGCGAAGTCGTCTCCGGTTATCTGATTGCGGCGGCAGCGGCGCGTATCACCGCGCGCGGCAACGATCAGGTGCTGGTCGATTGCATTGACCGCCATTATGCCGCCGCGACCGGATTGCAGAAACGCGAGGGCGTAACGGTCGATATGACCGATTACCATACCTTCCGCGAGATCGACCCATTCACGCCCGCCGCGATCATCGAGCTGGGCTTTATGCTGGTTCTTTATACCAATCGGACGTTGCGGAGGATAGAAAGGGTGTGTATTTGGGGGTGTGCGGGGTCTTAAAAAAAA